>JBKJMK010000080.1:0-20739 GCA_046596005.1 Usitatibacteraceae bacterium
TTGGCAGCAAACGACTTCCGACACACCAAATGCTGCGTTCCGTAAAATCGAGATCCGCGTTTTTAGACCGAACGATCCGCAAACCCTGACCAATCTGACCGCCTATCTCGTGCAGCCGGTTGGCGTTGCCCCATGATGCAGCGCCAGCGCGCCTTTACGCTGATCGAGCTACTGGTGGCCATGACCATTTTTGCCGTGCTGGCGGTGATTTCATATCGCACCCTTGATTCCCTGTTTAAAACCCGCGAACACCTCAACGTGCAAAGTAGTCGCCTGCGCGACGTCGCCTTGCTATTTGCCCGGCTTGAGAACGATTTCTCTGCCGTGATCGAGCGACGCGTGCGCAATACCGATGGGCAGCTCGATGACGCGCTGCGTCTCTCGCCACTGTTGCCGTCGGCCAACGATGCCTCGCTGGTCTTTACGCGCTCGGGTTTTGGCGGGTCTGTCGGCGCCGCTTCGGGGCCGCAACGCATCGGCTATCGACTCAAGGAGGGCAATCTGGAGCTGTTGATGTGGCAGCAGCTCGACATGGCACCACGCGCGCTCCCGCAAGCGCATGCGGCCTTAACCGGTGTGCGCGATGCAAAGTGGCGTGCCATGGATCCACTGGGCAATTTTTTTGCTGAATGGCGATCCGGTATCCGGGACAAGGCGTATTTTCCGTCGGCCCTGGAACTGTCAATCACACTATCGTCGGGTGAACAATACACCCGCCTGTTTACGCTTCCGGCGGGACGATGATGCGCAACCAGCAGCAGGGTACCGCCATCATCACTGCCTTGCTGGTGGTGCTGCTTGCCGCCAGCATTTCTGCATACCTGCTGGTTCAGCAAAGCCACGCGCTCACCCGCACCGCGCGCGCAACCGAGCGTGCGCAGGCCATGCTGTTTACGCAACCACTCCTGCAATGGGCGCGGGTGTCGTTGTTCGAGTTTCAGAAAAACAGCAAAAGCGTCGACCTGACCCAGCGCTGGGCGCAGCCGATCGGCGCACAACCTATCGAAGGGGCAGTCGCGAGCGGTTTTTTTCGCGACGAAGCCGGTCGCTTTAATATCAACAACCTCATCAATGATGACGGCAAGCAGAATTTGATCGATGTCGCCATCTTCAAGCGACTCCTGCAAAATCTCGGCTTGAACACGGATCTCGCCAACGCACTCGCCGACTGGATTGACCTGGATGACGAAACCAGCTTTCCCGGCGGTGCCGAAGACCTCACCTATCTGGCGCTACCGCAACCCTATCGCGCGGCCAATCAGCGCGTGGTGCAAATCGAGGAGCTGTATAACGTCAAAGGCTTCGACATTGCGACGCTTGCCAAACTCAAGCCATTCATTACCGCCCTGCCCGGCCGCAGCAAGATCAACATCAACACTGCGCCGCAGGAAGTACTTGCCGCCGCACTTCCAGAACTTGCCAACGCTGCGTTGGACGAACTACTCAATCGCCGCATGACGCAGCCATTCAAGTCGTTTGATGACGATAAAAGTACCAAGGGAATCAAGGGCTATCTCAAGGACGTACCGGCTGCAAAGGTGGAACAACTGCTGGATTTCAACAGTGCCTATTTTTCAATCACATTTGGCATCAGCACCGGCGGCATGCAACTGCGGCAATCCGCACTGTTGCAACGGGTTACGCCAAACGCCGCGAACACGAACGCCAGCGCGTGGCCACGTATAATTTGGGTCAAAGACGACTGACCAAGGCCGTGACCGTTGCAAAACCTTCAACTCCTGCTGCACATTCCAGACCAGCCGACTTTTGACGCGGCAACCGCCGTGGCATGGCACCTGTTCGATCGCCAGTCGAATTTGCTGCGCGCAGGCACGGGTCTGTTGACCGCCGTTGGAAGCGTGCCGCGCGCAGAACGTACGGTCGTTGTCATCCCCGCGCGGCGCGTCGTCTACATCGAGACCCCTTTGCCAGCGGTGTCGGCCGCCAAACGCGACGCACTGTTGCGTTATGCCATCGAAGATAAATTAACCATCGACCCCGCAACCGTGCATGCGGTGGTGCTCGGCACTTCCGCTTCGCCGATGTCAAATATGCACGTGGTCGCGGCAATCGATCGTGCGTGGTTGGCCAGTGCCCTGCGCTGGCTGCAGGACGCCGGGTTTGAACCGGCGCAGGCGGTATCTGCAGCAGCATTGATTCCCGTCGCCAGTGGTGAATGGGCGCTGGTGCTGGACGGCGCACATGGCCTGGCGCGACGAGCAGATGGCTTTGCCTACAGCTTCGATGTTGAAAACCCCGCTACCCGGGCAACGGGTATCTCGCTTGAGCCGCCCTTCACCCTCGCACTGGCCCTGAAGGAGGCACGTGACCATCAAGTGGCACCTTCACAACTCGTGGTGTTCACCGATCAGCCGGCTGATGCGACATGGGTGCAGTCCTGGCAGCGCATTCTTGATTGCCCGGTACGGGTAACAGCCCGGCCCGCGCCGAAAATGGTGACGGCCGCTGCAGGTAATTTGCTCTCGGGCGAGCTTGCGCCGCGCTCGACCGGCGGCGGTTGGATGGTGATGCTGAGACCTGTCCTGGTGATGATCGCATTGATTGTATTTTTTCAAATCGCCTTCACAGTTGCCGATGCCTGGCGGCTCGATCAGCGGCGACGCTCACTCGAACGCGAAATGACGCAGTTGTTCAAACAGGCATTTCCCAAAGCGCAGGCGATCATCGATCCGCCGCTGCAAATGCAGCGCAACCTCGACGCGATGAAACGCGAACGTGGCCTGGGTGGCGGTGACGACGCTCGTTTGGGGCTGGCACGTCTCTCGGTTATTCTCAACGCCGTGCCGGCACTGGTTCCCCGGCGCATCTTGATCCGTGAAGGCACCGTCAGCGTCGAGGCTTTAGTGCCAGACCTCCGGATGCAGCTTGTGTTGAAGGCGCGCGCCGCCGAAACACCAGGCGTCATAGTTGCAGTGATTGCAGGCAATGTGGTTCGCCTCACCGTGAAAGGTGACCGTCAATGACATCGATGCGCGCTGTTCTGGATCAGGCAACCAATCGCGTCATGTTTTTCCTGGTGCCCTTTCGCACCCGCTGGGCCAGGCTCGACGCCCGACCACGCGGACTGGTGATGATCGGCACAGCACTGCTCGTGGCTGGATTAATATTGGCCTTCATATGGCTACCCGCAGTGCGCATGCGCGACGCATTGACCGCGCGACTTCCGCAACTGGAAGCCCAACTCGACACGATGCGCAGGCAGGCGGGTGAACTGGCCGCGATAGCCCGGGCGCCGATGCCGCCGATGACGACACGCCGTGCGGCAGATATCGGTAGTTTGCAATCTATTTTCGGGGCGGACGCGCGGATCTCCGCGGCGCAGGATGGGTTCCAAATTATGCTACCGGCGGTCAGCTATGCAAACTGGTGGGACAAGACCGGCGAAGCGGTTTCCCGCCACGCCCTGGTGTTGAAGGAGGCGTCCCTGGTACGTGCCGATGGGCCCGCGGCAGGCGCGTCTGTCATCTCGGTCGATATGCGGCTGGGCAATGATGTGGGTGGCATGGGACCAGCCGCGACCACAGTTCCGGCGGCGCAGATCAAATGACGCCGCAAGTTCCCACCAGCAAGTTCGGACGTTGGTGGTGGCTCGCACTGGCTTCATTTGCAATCGGTCTCGTGGCGCTGGCACCTGCCGCACTATTGGAGTGGGCATCTGGCCAGACGCCAAATGCAAAACTCCGATTCATCGCCGATACGGGTACCGTCTGGACCGGTCGAGGGCGTGTCGTCCTGGCAGCGGAGGGCGTGCCGGTCATCATCCCGCTGCAGTGGCGGTTTGACCCGCTTTCGCTACTCAGGTTGCGCCTCGCTTTTTACATTGAAGCCGATGGTCCGGCACTCTCTGGTGCCACGCACATCGGTTTTCGATTCAGGGATTTCGAACTGCGTGACACCGCAATCAATGCGGATGCGCGTCTGCTGTCGATGGCAAATTCTGCGGCCACGCTTGCCGCGCCTGCTGGCAAGGTCCGGTTGCAGCAATCAATCGATGAACACCTCACGGTAAGCCCGGCCACCAACAACACACAGGCATGGCGCGTCGATGGGTCGATGGGCATCAGTGCCGAGCAGCTCGCATTCGGCGGCATAATCAACTGGCCGGCAAGCAGCCATGCGTTAAAACTGCAGGGCGACGGCGCAATGATCAGTATGTCGATATTGCGCTCAAGTGGACCGCTGAAATTCGAAGGCGCTGGAACCGTGGCGCTTGCCGCGCCGCGCCGATTTACGTTTTCAGGATTTGCGACCGCTGCGGCAGACGCGCCCGCCGCACTAAAACAGCTTGGGCCGGTGCTGGCCGATGGTCGGCAGCGCATTGAAATCAATACACCGTGGTGACAGCGCATGACCATTGATAACGCCCCCGCAGTCCCGACTTATGAATCGCCGTGGTGGCTTGGCAGCGGCGCGTTTGGTGCCCATGCACAAACCGTCTATCCGGCATTGTTTGATCGGACACCCGTCGTGGCTTACACGCGGGAGCGCTGGGATTCAACGCCATTCGGGAAACCCGACGGTGATTTTATCGATGTTGACCGCCTCAATGGCTCACCTGAAAAACCGATGCTCGTGGTATTCCACGGCCTCGAGGGTTCGTCGCAGCGCCCCTACGCATTGAATCTGATGGCGGAAGTGAAGCGGCGCGGCTGGCGCGGCCTGGTGCCGCACTTTCGCGGTTGCAGCGGCGAGATCAACCGCCTGCCACGCGCCTATCATTCCGGTGACGCGCCGGAGATCGACTGGATTTTGCGTCGCGCCAAGGCGGAATCACCCCGACAGCCACTTTACGTCGCGGCGATATCGCTTGGCGGTAACGCCACCCTGAAATGGCTGGGTGAACAAGGCAGCGCGGCAGGCAACGTAGCGGAAGCCGCCGTCGCCATTTCGGCACCACTTGACCTTACCGCAGCCGGTGACGCGCTGGCACGCGGATTTTGCAGGTTGTACACGAAAAATTTTCTGGCGACCATGAAACGAAAGTCGCTTTCAAAACTGGCGCTCCATCCGGGAATTTTCAACGCCGACATCGCCATGAGAGCGACAACCTTGCGCGAATTCGACAATGAGGTCACCGCCCCGCTGCACGGCTATCGCGATACCGATGACTACTGGACGCGCGCGTCAGCAAAACCCGGTTTGATCGATGTGCGTGTGCCGACGCTGGTGCTCAATGCGCTCAACGATCCGTTCCTGCCAGCTTCCGCGCTACCGACTGCCGCACAGGTATCATCGACGGTGACACGGCATTTCCCGGTCGCCGGTGGCCACGTCGGCTTTGCGGCCGGGCGCTTCCCGGGCAACGGCGCGTGGATGCCGCAACGTGTTTTCCATTTTATCGACCACAGGAACTAACTTATGTCCCGTATGCCACCAGTAGCAGCAGAAATTTTCAAAGCCTATGACATCCGCGGCATCGTCGACAAATCGCTCACGACGCAGACGGTCGAGCTTGTCGGTCGCGCACTCGGTTCCGAGGCGACGCGGCGTGGCGGCACTGCGATCAGCATCGGCCGCGATGGCAGACTTTCCGGCCCGACGTTTGCGGACGCACTGGCGCGTGGCATCCAGTCGACAGGCGTCAATGTCATCGACATCGGCATGGTCGCCACACCGATGGTGTATTTCGCGGCGTTTCACTTCAACACCGGATCTGCGGTGATGATCACGGGGTCACACAATCCGCCCGACTACAATGGCATCAAGATGGTGATTCAGGGTGAGACATTGGCACTGGACGCCATTCAGGACTTGAAACGCCGCATCGACGCGAATGATTTTGTGACGGCGGAAAACGGCAAAACGGGCAGCTTTGAGAGACGCGACCTGAGCGACGCCTATATTGAACGCATTGTCGGTGACGCAAAACTCTCGCGACCGATGAAAATCGTCGTTGATTGCGGTAACGGCGCGCCGGGGGCGTACGCCCCAAAGCTTTTCCGCGCCATGGGCTGCGAAGTGATCGAACTGTTCTGCGAGGTCGACGGCAATTTTCCGAATCATCATCCGGATCCATCACAACCGAAAAATCTGCAAGACGTGATCCGCACCTTGAAGGAGACCGATGCCGAGCTGGGTATCGCATTCGATGGCGACGGCGACCGCCTCGGCGTCGTCACCAAGGACGGTGAAATCATTTTCCCCGACCGGCAGCTCATGCTGTTCGCAGCCGACGTGCTTTCGCGGGTACCGGGCGGCGAAGTTATTTTTGATGTGAAATGTTCGCGCAATGTGGCGCCATGGATACGCGACCGCGGTGGCCGTGCAACGATGTACAAGACCGGGCATTCACTGATCAAACTGAAGATGAAAGAAACCGGCGCGCCCATCGGCGGCGAAATGAGTGGCCACATATTTTTCAAGGAACGCTGGTACGGTTTCGACGACGCGCTCTACTGCGGCGCGCGACTGCTCGAAATCGTCAGCAAACATGCAGACGCAAATGCGCCGCTGAAGGCGTTGCCGGATGCGGTTTCCACGCCGGAATTGAACTGGCCGCTCAAAGAAGGCGAACCGCACGCGCTGGTTGAACAGATTCGCAAGACCGGGAAATTTGAGGGCGCAACTGAAATAATCACCATCGACGGTGTGCGCGTGGAATATCCCGATGGCTTCGGTCTGGCGCGCGCATCCAACACGACGCCGGTGATTGTGCTGCGGTTTGAAGCTGAAACCGAGGCCGCGCTTAAGCGAATTCAGGAAGACTTCCGGCGCGTGTTGACAGGGGTGAAGTCGGATGTGCCGTTGCCGTATTGACCAAGCGTTGCTGATTGTAAATCGACATAAATCAAGCGCTGGCGCGGCGTTTCAGGCACTTTCAGCCTGATAGCCGCACCAGTGCTTGATCTAATATTATTTATAATCAACCACGCCCCATTTGTTTCGGGATAAAAGCGCTTGGCCCGATATAGTATGCGTTGCGCCGATTGTTAAAAACGAATCCCAAAATCCACTTTTTGTCATGCCTGCCTACACAACATTACGCGCTTCCTCATTCACGGCGCATGCCATTGCGTTCGGTGTCGCCGCTGCATTGTGTTGGACACCTGTTTTTGCACAAACGCCACCGGACAATCAACCGTCGGTAACGCCTTATCGGCCGAGTGTGTCCACGCCTGCGGCACTGTCAGCACCAGGCTGGCTGGAAATCGAGGCGGGGGCGCTGCACGCACGCGTCAGCAGCAGCGAACGCCGCGATAGCCTGCCGTACACGCTCAAGCTTGCATTTACGCCGGATTGGGGCGTGCGCGTTAGCGGTGATGCGTGGGTGCGGCAGACCAATGGCAGCGGTCTCCGCGCGAGTGGCGGCGGCGATGGCAGCATCGTGTTCAAGCGACGCTTCGCAATCAATGACACGTCCGCCTTCGGCCTGGAAGCCGGTGCCACGTTGCCTGTGGGGCGGCAAGGAATTGGCAGCGACAGTTCCGACTATTCACTCAACGCCATATATAGCGCCGACATCGGCGATTACCACACCGATCTGAATCTCGCGTCCATCCGCATCGGCTCAGTTGATGCCGGCGTGAGCCGCAAGCAAACGCTGTGGGCCGCATCGCTGTCAAAGTCGCTCAATGAGCGCTGGGGCATCGTCGGTGAGCTCTCGGGTACCCAACAGCACGGCGCGCAAAGTAGCACCCAGCTGCTATTTGCAGCGAGCTACAACGTCAGCAAGTCCCTCGCGCTGGATGCAGGCGTCGCGCGCAGCATTCGGTCTGGTGTGCCGGATAGTTTGGTGTTCACCGGACTGACGATGCTGCTGGGACGGTTGTTCTAGCCCTGGAAATAAAGGGTGCGGACACGAATGACACTTGCTTTATTCCGGAACGCCCGTGTTTTATAATTTTCGCGCTAACGATCTTGCGGGGTTGAGTGAGTAGGGGATAGGGCATCTGCCGTCATTTGACAGCGCTGGGCGCTCGATGCGATCAGGACGGTCTTCAGCCCGCGTTGACACACGATGAGTTCAAACAAGTCGCCGCATTTATCGTCACGCAGAAGGCGGTCGCGATGGTGTGGCAAAGCGATGCCTAATGCGTCACCCCGGGCACGCCCGTCGGCACAAACGCCCACCCCCAATACACCAATCCAACCGCCGCCGCCATACCCGCCACACCAAGCATCCACCGACGCCGCGTAAGCACGCAAATGGCTGCCAGCGAAATGGCGATTTGAATGAAGGTCATCGATTGCGCAAGTTTGTCGTGCGGATAGAGTGCGTGCTTCGATTTTTCATCGGCATCCAGAGACTGTTTCTCAAGCGCTTCCGCTTTTTTCTTGATCTCTTCCTTCTCCATGCTGTAGCGCTTCACCTCACTGGCGTATTTCGCTTTTTTTTCCACGTCATTCGACAACGCCTCGGCAAGTTCAGCCAGATTTTGCTTGGTGCTCTTTCCCTGGTAATACGCCCACTGATTTGACGCGTCAGCTTTTTTAAGCACGGCCTCGTTTTTAAAATACAGCGCCTCGTTCTGCGTATGCCCCCCTTGATAGCTGACGATCGCACCTACGGTCGCAAGGATCGCCGTAAAAATGGCCACCCATTGGACAAATCCTGCCCCCTCGCCTTGCGCCTCGTGCTCCAACGCATGATCGTGTGGGCCGTGAACGTGAAATTTTCCGCCTGACATATTGCGCTCCTGAAATAAAAACTGTGCTGATTATGGGGCTAGGGAGCTTCCGACTAAGTGACTTTCGAAAAGATTGTGTCGAGTGGCGAAATCCACGCGTAATTGGTCGCCGATGGTTTTCCGCATTGCAGTTCTGTCAAAATATACAAACCAAATATAAGACCCAATAAAAACCGAACATGAAACGAATTCTCGTCACCGGCGCGGCAGGCTTTATCGGTTCCACACTTTCCCACAAACTGCTGGCGCGCGGTGATGCCGTCGTGGGTATCGATAACCTGAACGATTACTACGATCCCACACTGAAAGAGGCGCGTCTGGCACGACTGCAACCGCACGCCAATTTCAGTTTTCAAAAGCTCGATATCTGCGATAACACCGGCATGGAAGAATTGTTCAGGCGCGAGCGATTTGATGCGGTGATGCATCTTGCCGCGCAGGCCGGTGTCCGCTATTCACTCACCAATCCGCGCGCCTATATCGATGCCAACGTGATTGGGTTCACCAATGTGCTCGAAGGCGCGCGTCACTCGAAAGTCGGCCACCTGGTGTTCGCTTCGTCGAGTTCCGTGTATGGATTGAATGAACGGCTGCCGCTGGCCGAGAGTGATAACGTTGACCATCCGGTGTCGCTCTATGCCGCGACAAAAAAAGCCAATGAACTGATGGCCCACAGTTATGCTCACCTGTTCGGCTTGCCTTGTTCCGGCCTGCGATTTTTTACCGTTTATGGCCCGTGGGGTCGGCCGGACATGGCGCTGTTTTTGTTCACCAAGGCGATCCTCGCTGATGAACCAATCAACGTGTTCAACCACGGCAGGATGGTGCGCGATTTTACCTATGTGGACGACATCGTCGAAGGCGTGATGCGGGTGATTGATCGACCGGCAGCGCCTGATCCGCTATGGTCAGGTGCGGCACCAAATCCCGCGACCAGCAAGGCGCAATATCGGGTGTTCAATATTGGCAATAACAGCCCAGTGGAGTTGATGCGCTACATTCAGGCATTGGAAGAGTGCCTGGGCAAAAAAGCAAAGATGAATATGCTGCCCATGCAACCAGGCGATGTTGCTGCCACCAACGCCGACGTTTCTCGCTTGAGGGAGTGGGTAGATTTCAAGCCGCAGACCAGGGTGGAAGATGGCATTGCACGGTTTGTGGAATGGTATCGGGCGTATTACAAAGCCTGAATATACAAGACCAAAATCGGGGAGAAAAAATGGCTGAGCAAATTATTGCGGTTGTTGGTTTGGGTTATGTAGGCTTGCCGCTTGCTGTCGAATTCGGCAAACACCTGCGTACGATCGGCTTTGATATTTCGGCTGAGAAGGTCGCCGCCTACCGCAAGAAGGTCGATCCGACCGGCGAGGTCTCAAGCGATGACCTTCGTGCGTCAGCCCGACTCGAAGTGACGAACGATAAGGCCGCATTGGCCGAAGCCGATATTGTCATTGTTGCCGTGCCAACCCCGGTGAATGACGCGCGCCTGCCCGATTTCGGGCCGTTGTTGAGCGCCAGCCGCGCCATCGGGCCGCATTTGAAGCGTGGTGCCATTGTGGTATATGAATCCACCGTGTATCCGGGTGCAACCGAAGAAGTGTGCATACCCGAACTCGAGCACGCTTCTGGCATGAAGTGGAAGGAAGGATTCTTCGTCGGCTATTCGCCTGAGCGCATCAATCCGGGCGACAAAGAACACACCCTCACCCGCATCATCAAGATCGTCTCCGGGGATACGCCGGAAACACTGGCCAAACTGGCCGAAGCATATGGCACGGTCGTGAAAGCCGGTATTTTCCAGGCATCAAGCATCCGTGTTGCGGAAGCAGCGAAGGTGATTGAAAATTCACAACGCGATTTAAATATAGCGTTTATGAATGAGCTGGCGATTATTTTCAATCGCATGGGCCTCGACACCGCGGAAGTACTCGAGGCGGCCGGCACGAAGTGGAATTTCCTGAAATTCAGGCCCGGCTTGGTGGGCGGGCACTGCATTGGCGTTGACCCTTACTACCTCACCTATCAGGCCGAGAAATTCGGCCACCACCCGGAGGTTATCCTCGCGGGACGGCGTATCAACGACAGCATGGGGGCCTACGTCGCCAAGCAGACCGTCAAAACCCTCATCAAGACGCGCGGCAATCTGAATGGCGGCGTAGTGAATGTGCTGGGCCTGACGTTCAAAGAAAATTGCCCGGACCTCCGTAATAGCAAAGTCGTCGATATCATTCGCGAATTACAAGAGTACGGCATGACCGTGCATGTACACGACCCGCATGGCGAGTCGGCGGAGGCAGAACACGAATACGGCATCGCACTGACCGCTTGGGACAAACTGCCTGCGGCTGACGCGCTCGTGCTCGCTGTTGCGCACAAGGAATATCTGGCAATGCCGCTCGACACGCTGCTTTCAAAAGTGGCGGTGAAAGGCTGCGTGATCGACGTGAAATCAGCACTGGATCGCGCAGTGATCGGCGCGAAAGGAATTACGCTTTGGCGGCTGTAGGCATCAGAACGTAACTTCCGTCTTCACCACAAACTGCACCGGCTTGATCCCCGGTGCGCGATTCAGTGGCACCGCAATATCAAGGTGCAGTACATTCGCAAACGCCGCACGGTCCACCGCAATGCGCAGGCCGACGCCAATATCGGCCAGCCATCCTGGATTGGCGATGTTTTGGTTCAGCCCGCCCCAGGCCCTGCCGTAGTCAAAAAACACGGCTCCGCCGACACGTAGCAGGCGAAACGGATACCAATCGGTGTAGGCACGTTCCTCAAGCGTAAGTACTGCACGGCGTTCACCCGCCTGATAGCGTGATGGGTAGCCACGCATGCCGTTATCACCACCCAGCAGCAATTGATCTGCAATGCCACCATCGCGCACACGGTCGCCGGACAAGGCTGCGTAGAACAGCATATTTTTGCCCTGCGGAATGTAGTAGCGCACTGCGCCTCCGATCTGCGTCATCGGTACGCCGGTGCTGGCGATGCGACGCTCCGCCGCACCCGAGACGAACAAGTCCGAATGCGATTCGAATGAGTATCCATTACTCACGAACGCAGCGTAAAGCCATGCAGAACGCGTCGAACCCAGGGACGCCAGAGCGCGCGTGACCTGCAACTGCGAATTGAATCCGAACCGAAAGTATTCAGGCCTGGCGATCTGGTCGCGGTTTTTCAGTTTGATGAATTTATCTTCCACGATTTCATGCCGGAAGAACACCGCACGCAGTTCCTGATTTACTGGTAACAGCACAGGTGGCGTTCGGCCCGGCTCAACAAGATAGACATCATCACGTGTGCGCGCGCCGATCAAATAGCGCTGGGTCCAGCCGTTGATGAGTCCTGGCGACCAGCCACCAAAAATTTCTGCGAATTTTTGCCGGTGGCGATATTGACTGATGGTTTCGCCCGCGTTGTAAAGTGACTCGATCCGATCATCATCATTCGACGTTGCGCCACCCGCCCATCGCGTATCCAGGGCATAAAACGGACGCACAATGGAGGCACTCTTGCGCCGACCATCATCAAAGTTTGCCTGTGCGTAGCTGATCGTCGTCCGGCCATCGAAAGCCTGCGGATAGGAGATTTCGAATTCTGTGCCCTTGCGATCGGCATCCGACGTACGCGAAAACCCCACCCGCAAACCCGTGCCAAGCAGGTTGTATTCCTTGAGACCAATACTGGTTTTGTTATTGCCGCCAGAGCGCGACAAACTTCCCGTCAAATCAATCGTCCATGTGTCGCGGGTTACGACCTCGATATCCACCATGCCGTCGGCGTGCGCGACCGGCTTGATTTCAACGTCATATAAAAAGCGGACACTGCGCAGCAGTCTTTCCGTCTCTTCGATTTTTTGTATTGACACCCGCTCACCACTTTTGAAGAGCAGTATTCTCTCAATCACCGACGGGCGCGTTCCAATGTGCAGCCTGTTGGCCAGCCTGAACAGCCAGTTGTTTTCGTCGCTATCGGCAAGATTGAATATGTTTTGCGGGTTGATACGAATTTCCCGGATCACCGTGCCCGCAGACTCCAATTGGGCGAACGTGGGGACGCTGTTTTCGATTTGATTTGGCTCAAGAGCGAGCACCGGTTGTATCAGCAACAGGCAAGCCGTTACCAGCACTGCCTTCGCGCAACACGCGGTGTGGCGCGATATTCTTGAAATGGCACAAACGAGTTTGGATGAGATCATTTTCAAAGCATACGGGTTTTTACGCTACTGAGCGGATGCTTCGGCGGGTGGTACTTTCATGTTGATTAAAAAAAAGCTTGCAATTGCGTATATAACTGTATAAAAATACAGATATGAATGAACTTACCTCCCGCCAGCAGGAAATTCTCGCCTTTCTCAAAGCATGGATTTTAGAGAACGGTATGCCCCCCACCCGCGCCGAAATGTGTGCGGCACTCGGCTTTCGATCACCCAATGCCGCCGAAGAACACCTGCGCGCGCTCGAACGCAAAGGTGTCATTGAGATGCTCGCAGGCTCATCGCGCGGCATCCGTATCCGCGAAGGTGGGGCCATGGGCTCCGAGGCCGTCAACGACGAGGAAGGCGGCATGCCGCTGATCGGCAAGGTGGCAGCGGGGTCACCAATTCTTGCACAGGAAAATGTCGTGGGCCGCTATCCAGTCAGCCCGCTGATGTTCAAGCCAAAGGCGGATTATCTTCTGCAAGTATCCGGCATGAGCATGAAAGATGTCGGCATCATGGACGGTGATTGGCTGGCGGTGCACAAAACCAGTTCCGCGCGCACCGGGCAAATCGTGGTCGCGCGCATTGAGGGCGACGCCACGGTCAAACGCCTGAAGTTAAAAGGTCGTCAGGCATTCCTGATCGCTGAAAATCCGGACTTCCTTCCCATTGTCGTGGATCTGGATAAGAAAACACTCGATATCGAAGGCTTGGTCGTGGGTGTTGTGCGCACGCTTTAGTTGGTAACGTCTCTTTTGCGATAGCGCGCGCCGTTAACGGCAGTCGTATCGAAGCTGCGGTGGTTCATACCCCTTTGGCACGGAGGAAACCTTCGCGACCGATTCTTCAGTGATGAGGCGCACCGTGAAGCCGTTATACTGGCGCAAAAATTCGCGGAGATAATCGGTGGCAAAACTCTATTTTAGATTCGCGGCGATGAACGCCGGCAAATCCACTTCGTTGCAGCAGGTTGCGTACAACTACGAGGAGCGCGGCCAATCGGTGAACCTGTTCACCGCCGCAATCGACGACCGTCATGGCGTCGGCCGCATCGTTTCGCGGCTGGGTTTTGCGCGCGAATCAGAAGTTTTTTCACAGGCAATGAATTTCACGGAGCTCTACAAAACCCGCCCGCTCCCATCATGCATCCTGATTGACGAAGCGCAGTTCCTTACCGAGGTTCAGGTAATCCAGCTCCACCAGATCGCCTGCACCGGTGGCACTCCAGTGATCTGCTACGGATTGCGCAGCGATTTTCTTGGTCAGCCCTTCCCAGGTTCACGCGCGCTGCTGACCCTGTCGGATGATTTGGAGGAGATGAAAACGATCTGTCGCTGTGGCCGCAAAGCAACGATGAACGTGCGGCTTGATGCCGACGGAAAACGAGTGACAGAGGGCGCGCAGGTGGAGATCGGCGGCAATAATCGCTACGAGGCGGTATGCCCGAAACGGTTTTACACCGGTACGTGCTGATTCGTTTGTAGGCTTATGCTCGTTTTCACGTCCAATTCGACAAGACGGCCTCCCACATGGCATTCATCTATTACCTGACCCACATCCATATCGGTGCCGATGCGCTGCTGCAACTCAAATCCGAATGTGAGCGCGTCGGTATCCGTCGCCCGCTAATTGTTTCCGACAAGGGCGTGGTCGCCGCCGGTCTCGTTGAGCGCGTCACTGAAAAGCTCAGCGGCGTGCCTTGCACGGTTTTCGACGAGACCCCTTCCAACCCAACTGAGGCGATGACGCGCCGCGCCGCCGATATTTACCGCGCCAGCGGCTGCGACGGACTCATCGCTGTTGGTGGCGGCTCCTCGATCGATCTGGCCAAGGGTGCCGCGATCCTTGCCAGCCATCCGGGCGAGCTGAAAACCTACGCCACGATCGAGGGCGGCAGTGCGCGCATTACCGCCGCCGCCGCGCCACTAATCGCTGTGCCCACAACGTCCGGCACCGGCAGTGAAGTGGCGCGCGGTTCCATCATCATTCTTAACGACGGCAGAAAGCTTGGCTTTCACTCATGGCATTTACTACCTCGCTCGGCCATTTGCGATCCCCTGCTGACACTCGGCCTGCCGCCAACCCTCACCGCCGCAACCGGCATGGATGCCATCGCCCATTGCGTGGAAACATTCCTGTCGGCCGCGTTCAATCCACCCGCCGATGGCATCGCGCTCGATGGGTTGGAACGCGCATGGTCGAGCATTGAAACGGCGACCAACGATGGCAGCAACGTCGATGCACGGCTAAACATGATGTCAGCGTCGATGCAGGGCGCAATGGCGTTTCAGAAGGGTCTCGGTGCCGTACACTCGCTCTCGCACCCGTTGGGCGGCCTGAAAATCGATGGCAAGACCGGACTCCACCACGGTACCCTGAACGCGATTGTGATGCCGGCCGTGTTGCGCTTCAATGCCGCCGCACCGTCGGTGATCAAGGAAAACAAAATCGCGCGCCTGAGGCACGCCATGCGGCTTTCTGAAAACGCTGATATCGCCGACGCGGTGACAAAGATGTGCGCGCGCCTTGCACTGCCGCCGGGTCTCGCACAGGTTGGCGTTAAAAAAGAAATGTTCGATACCGTCATTCAGGGCGCGTTGCTCGACCATTGTCACAAGACCAATCCGCGCGAAGCGACTGCGGAAGAATATCGGCAGCTGTTGAACGATTCGTTTTGATACGAAACTTACTCAATGGCCAGACAATCAATCATCCAGCTCGAAACCCCGGCACTACTGCTTGAGCAAGGCCGCATGAATCAAAACATCGCGCGCATGCGCGAGCAGCTTGCCCGACTAAAGGTGGGTTTTCGCCCGCACGTCAAAACTGCCAAGTGTATCGAGGCCGCGCTCGCGATGTCAGGCGGAAAGCCGGGTCCGATCACGGTATCCACGCTGCGCGAAGCTGACTATTTCGCCGATCAAGGCTTCACCGATATTCTCTACGCAGTCGGCATCGCGCCCAACAAAATGGGTCATGTGGCGGCGCTGTTGAAGCGCGGCGTGAAGCTTACCGTCATCCTCGACAGTCTCGATGCCGCGCAGGCGCTGGTATTCGCGGCGGCCGCATTGCCGGTGGCCGTACAAGCGCTGATTGAAATCGATTGCGACGGGCATCGTGCCGGGATATTGCCGGAGAGCCCGGACTTATTGACCGTGGCGCAAACGCTTGCAGATGGAGGCGTTATCGTCGCTGGCGTGATGACACATGCCGGTGGTTCATACGATTGCCGTAGCGATGACGCGCTGCGGGCCATGGCGGAACAGGAGCGCGCGCGTACCGTGCGCGCCGCCACGCGCCTGCGCGAGGCGGGGCACGCGGTACCCGTGGTCAGCGTCGGTTCCACACCCACTGCGTTGTTTGCCGAAGACCTTACCGGCGTGACTGAAGTCCGCGCGGGCGTGTTCGTATTTTTTGATCTGGTGATGGCGGGGCTCAATGTATGCCGCGTTGACGACATCGCGCTATCGGTTCTCACCACCGTCATCGGTCACCAGCGCGAGAAGGGTTGGACGATTGTCGATGCAGGGTGGATGGCGATGTCGCGCGACCGCGGCACCTCGGCACAGTCAGTAGACCAGGGCTTTGGACTGGTTTGCGATGCAAGCGGCAAACCGATGCCTGACTACATCATGGTCTCGGCGAACCAGGAGCACGGCATCATCGCGCATCGCGACAGCACCACTGGCACAGCGCTGGAACTTCCGGTAGGCGCGTTGCTGCGTATTCTGCCGAACCACGCGTGTGCCACCGGTGCGCAACACGATCGTTATCATGTGATCGATGGTACTTCAGCGGTCACCACGGTGTGGCAGCGGATCAGCGGTTGGTGATCGACCCAATCTCTGCAAAATAAGTAAGCCGAATGCCGAAATGCAAAAAGCCCTCGATCAGAAGGGCTTTTCGGTATGGCTGCGGCGAAACGACGACCGTTAAGGCTGCTTGGCCACGTCGCGTTTTACCAGGGTCGCAAAGCGGGGCGCAGCGGTGTCGGGTACACGCGCACTTTTGCCGGCTGGCTTGGGCGGTTGGCCGGTTGGTGGCGGCAACGACATCACGGGGCGACTGGTGCCATGCGCTTGCTTGACAACTGGCACGACCACAACTTCTGCGGTCACTTTTTTAGCTTTATCGACAGCGGCGGTCTTCCGCGTCGCTTTTACTTTGGGTTCAGGCTTGGCTGGCTTGGTACTCTTCACTGGAATTGGCCTTTCTTTGAATGATGCAAATCAAACGGGATAATACGGTCATTGTACAGTAGAGACAAAATTCAGCGTCTTGCCAGTACGCGGGCCCGTCATGAATACCCTGTATGGTGCAGCCTGAACCAACGTTGGCAAAGTCAACATCATCGACAAACACTAGCACTGGCGGGTATTTCAAGAGGTTTTTGCTCCGAAATCCGCGCCCAGATTAGAGTTTCATTAATTCATCCGCCCGCCAACAAGCAATATCGCTTCGCGTCATTCCTGAAACCCCTGGTCGTTACGGAACTTGAGACGCCCGGATCTTATCTATTGAACATGACCGCAACCAGCACTGAAACCACCAACACCAAACTTTTTGTCGCCCTGAGCGCAATGTCGGATGCAAACGCAGATCCGGTGCAGCAGTTCATCGCGTTAATCGATGCCCTGCGACCAAACAACGCCGATGACCACACGCTCGCGGATGCGCGCTTCACGCGGCTTTGCGAGGCAATCGAATCTGACGATGCCGCGCGTGTAGCGCTCAGGAATCGCCTGCTCGCATTGCTTTCCGAGCGTCGGCAGGTGAGCTTTTTTGCCGATAGCGGGATTCTGCCCAACACCGGATTTTTCTCGGAACTTTGGCGGCGCATTGTGCAGCGTATGCTCCCGGCGATCACGGACACGTCCTATCTCAAGGACTGCATGAATCTCATTTTTCATCGGCGCGATGACCATGAATGGCTTGACGGCATCCGCAATGAACTCAAAATGCGGTTCTGGCAATCGTTGCGCATGTCTGAAGTGCGCGATGAGATGGTGCTGCTTGATTCACTTTCTCAGATGCTTGATGCCGGCGACATTCTGGCGACGCGCATCGGCGCGATGGGTCTTGAACCGGAGTTGGCGCGCCTTTATCCGCGTATCGAAGAGCATGATTCTCCGTTTCTGGCACTCGCCGTCGAGACCCATCAATTGGCCGCCGCATATCGCAGTTACCTGGCCGGCGGTGAATCCCCTGCCGACGATGAACGGCAGCTTCACGTATTGATCGCGCAATGCCGCGAGGTGATTGTGCGCATCCGTGGCCGTGCCGTAACGGTTGGTACCAGCCTTAGCGTCACCTACCTGCTGCGACGTCTGGCACAAAGCCTGGATCGGCTTGAGTCTCTGGTGCGCATCCTGGGTACCCGCCATGAGGTTGTGCAATCGATGGCAGGTGAACTGCCGCTAATGGAACGTTGGGTGGAATTTCTGGGCGACGCCATTGCGGCCGAGGGGCGACGCAATGGAATACGCATTCATATCAGCCGCACGATTGGTTTATTGGCATTGCGCGTCACTGACAACGCCAGCCGTACCGGTGAGCATTACATCACCACAAGCCGGGCTGAATATTTCGAGATGTGGCGATCCGCCATGGGCGCGGGTTTCATCGTTGTGTTCATGGCGATACTAAAAATCTATTCGTCACGCATGACACTGCCACCGCTGGGCTATGCACTGGCTTACAGCATGAACTACGCGTTCCTGTTCATGCTGATGCACGTACTGCATCTCACCCTCGCCACCAAGCAGCCCGCGATGACCGCCTCGGTTATTGCCGGCGCGATCAGCGAAATACGCGGACGCATGAAGGACGTGGAAAAACTCGCGACCGTCGTCACCGATGTCATTCGCAGCCAGCTCGCCGCCATTCTGGGCAACGTGCTGGTCGCAATGCCGACCGCGATGCTGGTCGCGGTCGCGTTGGCAAACGCGACCGGCAGACCTTTTATCGATGCAGAAAAAGCCCGACACCTGCTTCACTCAATTTCGCCATTCGACAGCATGGCATTGTTCTACGCTGGCATTGCCGGCGTCTGCCTGTTCCTGGCAGGGCTAATCTCCGGCTACTACGATAACCTCGCTGCGTACGAGCGCGTCCGTGAACGCATCGAGCACACTGCATGGCTCAAAAGCATGCTGGGCGAGGAACGGCTCCACCGTTTCGCCGCGTACCTGGATGACAATCTAGGTGCGCTCGCCGGTAATTTTTTCTTTGGGATCATGCTCGGCACGATGGGTACCATCGGCTTTATGACCGGCCTGCCATTAGACGTCGCTCACGTGACAATTTCATCGGCCTATTTCGGGCTGGCGGTCGCGGCGCTGGATTTTTCAGTGGATGTTGAGACTGTTGCAAAATCACTCGCCGGTATCGCACTGATCGGGTTGGTAAATCTTGGCGTCAGTTTCTCGCTCGCGATGATGGTAGCGCTGCGCGCGCGTGGCGTGGGCTTTGGTCAGACGGGCATGTTGATTTCGATTTTGTTTGCGCGGCTGCGCACCAACTGGAAACAGTTTGTATGGCCCGTAGACAAAGCCGCAAGCTCGCAGCAATGATCAGACTGGTTCCTTGAAGCTTTTCAGGACGTACTTATCGAAAAGCTTCAAGGAAAAACAGAGCAATTTTTTTCTGGTGACAAATGCTGGATTCGGGCCGTTATGCGCAATCTCACAGAAAACCGCTGCTTACAATTGGCAATTGGTATCCCGGAGGCCAAGTAAAAACCCGGTTTGTGAATTGACGCTCGGCGCTTCTGCAACCGACTTTAACGCTAGCGTTGAAGCATTCAGATTGAAGGCGCAAAAAGAAAACCCCGCCTCAGCGGGGTATCGGGATCTATGTAAGTTACGCGCTAGCCTTTTTGCGTTTTGCAAGTCCAAGGCCAGCAAGGCCAAGACCGAGAAGGGCTAGGGTGCCTGGCTCAGGGACTGTGACTGAAACATTGTCCAGCGACCCGCCATAACCGTCGCTGCTGCCGACCGCGCGAAATTCCAGCGTTGTATTAGGGTTGCCGCCCACCAGGTAGAGCGACTGCGAAGCCCAGCTATTGCCCGTGGTACTCCCACTGCCGGTGTACGTTCCTGCTAAGGCACCGTTCCACCAGACTTGAATCCCATTTGAACCGGTCGCAACGTTCATGCGTGGCGAATAGTCAAAAGTGAGGTGGTAAAGTGCGCCCGTGGTGGTGAGCAGCTGGCTCGCGAAGCTGTTGTAGTCAGTGTCCAGCTCAGCATAAATATTGCCATCTGAAGCAGCACCGGCCACGTTGTTGCGGAGTTCGATACCGCAATTAGGATTATTGCAACCGATACTGGTGTTCCAGCCTGTCACGTTGGTGCCATACAAGACGGTCCACTGCCCGCTTGCTAACGTGGGGCCCGTGTACTGTTCGAAGCTGCCGTTGGTAACGAGGTTTGCGTGTGCAGGTAGCGCGGCGGCGAACAAAGCAACGACGAAGCTGGTCTTCAGGGATATCATTTTCATTTCGTGGCTTCCGCAATGATGAGATTGGGATTCAGGCACATGTCAATGCATAATTTGTGCCATTATTAATTTATCTAGGAAATTCAAAATGTTAAGAACATACATAGTGCGACGTTGAGCACCAGTGTAAAAATTACCTACACGTTTTTCCCGCAGGTCGACAATCAACAAGCGGAACGTGCACGCCGCCAGGGAAGTTCTGATCCAGTCCTGCCGCACAGTCGCCCAATAGAAAAGGGCCTACATCTCTGTAAGCCCTTGATAATACTGGTGCGCCCGGCAGGAATTGAACCCACGACCCCTTGGTTCGTAGGCCGAGAAATTTTTCAAGAAATACATTTAACATCAATCACTTGCGCCGCTTGCCAAGCACCTCACACCGATCCTAAG
>JBKJMK010000207.1:0-6412 GCA_046596005.1 Usitatibacteraceae bacterium
AAATGCTCGATGAACAACGTGTTTATCAGCGCTCCCGTTGCAGCACCGATTATCGGGATCGCCTGCATCGCCGCTTTTTCCGAGACGACGATACCGAAGCGGGAACTGATGAGCGACACCAGCCGCACCAACGCGGGCGCGCCGATTTTGCTGAAGCCCTTTTCAGTCAGGAATTTGGTGGCTTCCGAGACAGCACCCGCCATCGCAGCACGGGTGGCAAAGTAGCCGGATTCTGCCGCGTCGTCTTTATCCGCTTTTCCGCCCAGCGCAAAAACCGTCAGGCACGCGAGCTTGGTTTCGATGTGCTGGATATTTTCCCCCTCGCTTTTCGCGATGTCCGCAATCGAGCGCAGCATGATGGTTGTGGAAATCGGTAGCTCCACCGCCAACGCTGCCAGCCCGAACGCGCCACCCATCGCGCCGGAGGCCGCGGCGGCGAACTTGTGCAGGCGATCCTTTGAGGCGATTTTTCCGTCCAGGCCGTGGGACTTCACGGCAACATCGAGCGCTTTCATCATGGCCGCCTCCGATGCGCCATGGACCGCTTTTTGAAAACGTTGCGGCAACATCTTGAGGCCCTTGTCGACCGGCGAACCGAGCATCGCAGACGTGCGCGCTGCGAGGCTGGGATTCTCCAATAGCGCTTTGGCGCGCTTCAGTTCGGCGAGTTCGGATTTGCTTATTGACATGGTGCGGCTAGTTTGCGCTCATTCGCCCAGATACGCTTCGCGCACTTTGGGATTCGCGAGCAAGGCTTTTGATTCGCCCGCAAGCGTGATGAAACCGCCGTCCATCACATAGCCTCGGGAACTGACCTCGAGTGCCAGTCGCGCGTTCTGCTCGATCAGTAGAATCGTCACGCCAGTCCTGGAAACCTCACGCACAACCTCGAATATTTTTTGTACCATGATGGGTGCCAAACCCATCGAAGGCTCATCCAGCAGCAGTAATTTTGGTTGTGCCATCAGCGCGCGGCCAATCGCCAGCATTTGTTGTTCGCCACCCGAAAGCGTGCCAGCGGTTTGACTGCGGCGTTCCTTGAGGCGCGGAAAAAGCGTAAACATACGCTCGACATCCTGCGCAATGCCAGCCTTGTCGTTGCGCGTGTATGCGCCCATCTGCAGATTTTCTTCAATGGTGAGAATCGGGAATACGCCACGTCCTTCAGGCACCAGGCGCAGCCCCTTGCCAGCGATTTGATATGCTGCCCGCCCGCCGATGTTTTCATTTTGATAACTGATCGTGCCGGCTGTCGGCGCCAGCAACCCGCTGATGGCTTTTAGCGTGGTGCTTTTCCCCGCGCCATTGGCGCCAATCAGGCAGACCAGTTCGTGCGCTTCAACATTCAGCGTAATGCCCTTGACGGCTTTGATGCCGCCGTACGAAATGTGCACGTCATTGAGACTGAGAAGACTCATGCCGCTGTCGCTTTTTCGGGTACTGCGCCCAGATAGGCCTCGATCACCTTTGGGTCTTTTTGCACATCAGCAGGAATTCCCTCGGCGATCTTCTTGCCGTACTCCAACACGGCGATGCGATCACACAGTCCCATCACCAGTTTCACATCGTGTTCGATGAGCAGGATGGTGATTCCCTGCGCGCGGATTAATTCCAGCAGTGTCCGCAGCGAAAGTTTTTCGGTGGCATTCATGCCGGCGGCGGGCTCATCCAGCGCCAGCACTTTCGGGTCGGTCGCCAATGCCCGGGCGATTTCAAGGCGACGCTGATCGCCATAGGACAGGTGTTTGGCTAAATCGTTGGCGCGCGCATCCAGCCCGACAAAGGTGAGGAGCTCATGCGCGCGTTTTTGGATCGCAGCCTCCTCCGCCCGCGTCGCTGCGTTGCGGGTGATCGCCCCCCACACGCCTGCGTGCGTGCGCACGTGGCGGCCGATCATTACGTTTTCAATTGCCGAAAGATTGGCAAACAAGCGAATATTCTGAAACGTCCGGGCGATGCCGAGTGCCGCAATCCGGTCCGGTGTCAATTCCCGCAGTTGATTTCCCTGAAACGAAAACGTGCCTTCATCGTGCGGATAAAGGCCGGTGAGCACATTGAACAGCGTGGTTTTGCCCGCGCCGTTCGGCCCGATGAGACCAAAGATCGCGCCTTCCGGTATTGCGAAGCTGACGTCCGAGAGCGCGGTCAAGCCGCCGAATCGCTTCGTGATGCCCTGGATTTCAAGAATGGGTGTCGTCACAGTATGACGGCCCTGGAATTTCGTCGGTATTTTTTGGATCGCGCTGTGTCGATCCCTGCGCGATGCGCGGGGCCCCTCGCCATGGCGCTCCCAAAAACGCAGAATCGCTTCGTGATGCCGCTGATCTCAAGAATGGGCACGGATATCAATCTTTCGTCAATTCGCGTTTGCGCACCGCTGAAGGCACCAGCCCGGCCGGACGAAACAGCATCATCAACACCATCGCAAAACCGAACAGCAACATGCGCAGCACTTCGGGCTCGACCCACATCTTGCCAAACAACGCCATTTGCATCGGTTCAACCGTGTAGCGCAAAATTTCCGGCACGAACGACAGCAACACCGCGCCGATCACCACACCAATGATGTTGCCCATTCCGCCGAGTACCACCATCGCCAGCACCATCACGCTCTCATTGAGTACAAAGCTCTCCGGGCTGATGAACCCCTGAATAGCGGAGAACATGCCGCCGGCGATGCCACCGAAAGAAGCTCCCATCGCAAATGCCAGCAACTTGATTCGCGTCGTGTTGATGCCCATCGCGCGTGCTGCCATTTCATCTTCGCGAATCGCCTCCCAGGCGCGACCGATACGCGAGTTTTGGAGGCGCCGGTTGATGACAATCACGATCAGCATGATCACCAGCAAGAGAAAGTAGTATTTGATGGTGCCCGATAAAATGAAGTCGCCAATTTTCGTGTCGTTACCAAAATCGAATCCGCCCAGCTTGATTGAATCGATGGTGGGAATGCCATTTGGTCCGTTGGTAATGTTGATCGGTTCGGACAGGTTATTCAGAAAAATGCGCACGATCTCGCCAAACCCCAGGGTGACGATGGCCAGATAATCGCCACGTAATTTGAGCGTGGGCGCGCCCAGCAGCACGCCGAAAATACACGCCACCAGCGCACCAATTGGCAGGATGATCCAGAACGGCAGATGTAAACCAAAATGCGGCGACGCAAGCAATGCGTACACGTAGGCGCCTACCGCATAGAACGCGATGTAGCCAAGGTCCAGCAGGCCGGCAAAGCCGACCACGATATTGAGGCCCAATGAAAGCAGCACAAAAAGAATCGCAAAGTTGGTGATGCGTACCCACGCCGTGCCCGCCATCGCCAACACGAACGGCAGTGCAATGAGCGCGATGGCAATCATTGCCACACCCGGCCAGAACATCGCGGGATTTTTTCGCAGCCCGGAAATTGTCGTTAGCAAACTCATGCCCGATCCCCCACGCGCTCACCCAGCAACCCGGAAGGCCGGAACACCAGCACCAGAATCAGCACGATGAACGCATAAACGTCCTTGTAATTACTGCCGAACAGGCTACCGTTTGCGTTGGCTTCACACATGCCTGAAAAGCCGGGTAGCCACTGGTTGAGAAAACAGACGTTCGTCACGTCGCCCATGTATCCCGCACCGAAAGCCTCAATGAGCCCGATCAAAATCCCTCCCAGCACTGCACCCGCGAGGTTGCCGATGCCACCCAGCACCGCCGCCGAGAAGGCCTTCAATCCAAGCAGAAAGCCCATTTGATAGTGCGCAATGCCGTAGTAGGACCCGACCATTACGCCGGCCATCGCGCCCAGTGCGGCGCCGATAATGAACGTGAATGAAATGACGCTGTTGATGTTGATACCCATCAACCCGGCGATTTGCGGATTCTGCGAGGTGGCACGCATGGCGATGCCAATACGCGTCTTGTACACCAGCAGTAACAGCCCCGCCATCATGGCCATCGACAGCAGCATGATGACAATCTGCACATTGGTAATGGTGGCGCTACTGGGGGAATTGCTGAAGTGATAGGTTTGTGTTGGAAAAATTTGCGGAAAAGAAATGAAATTCCGCCCCCAGATCAGCAACGCAAGGTGCTGCAAAATGATGGAAATGCCGATGGCAGTGATGAGTGGCGCCAGCCGCGGCGCATTCCTCAATGGGCGATAGGCGATGCGCTCCACGGTAAAACCGACCAGTGCGCAGGCCGGAATCGCTGCCAACACTCCTAGCAACACGATAATCAACGGTGGTAATGCGGAGCCAGCGAGTGCGGTGATGACACTGAACGCCACCATCGCGCCGATCATGACCACTTCACCGTGAGCGAAATTGATAAGCTGGATGATGCCATAGACCATCGTGTAGCCCAACGCCACGACGGCGTAAACGCAGCCGAGCGTGAGGCCATTGACCAGCTGCTGGAGGAATGTAACCATGTAGTGGGGATGTTACCGCATGAATAAGGGGGGTAATTAAAAACGGCACCCATCGGGTGCCGTTTTCTCTTTTGTTGCGCGGTTACTTCTTTGGGGCTTCCGCTGGCTTCGCTGGTTCGGCCGCGGGTGCAGGAGCCGGTGCCGGCGTAGCCGCAGGCGCAGGCGCGAACGCGGCGGATACGCCATTCTTCACGAAAGAGAGGGGTGTGAGCTTGCCGCCTGTCATCTTGAAGATTGTGATTTCGGCATCCTTACGGTCACCCTTGGCATCGAATTCCACTTTGCCGGTGGCACCAGTAAAGCTCACGTTAAAAATTTCCGGACCGAATTTCGCGGGATCAGCCGAGTTGGCTTTTTTTATCGCCTCAATCATGGCCATGGCACCGTCGTAAAAATACGGTGCGTATTGTTTTACTTCACCGTATTTGGCGTTGAACGCTGTCAGGAATTCCTTGCTTGCCGCTTCCGAAGGCAGCCCGGCCTGTGAACAGACAAAGCCCTCCGCTGCGACACCGGCAAGCTTGGTCATTTCGGTGGTGCACGCACCATCGCCGAACACAAACACCGCTTTAATGCCGAGTTCGCGCGCCTGCTTCAGCATCAGCCCACCGGTGGCGTCCATGCCGCCGTGGAATATAACGTCTGGATTCTTGCCCTTGATCTTGGTCAGGATGGCTTTAAAGTCGGTTTCCTTATCGGTGGTACGTTCGCGAGCGATCGGATTTATTTTGCCTGCTTTAAGCTTCTTTTCGACTTCGTTTGCCAGGCCTTCGCCGTAAGCAGTTTTGTCGTCGATCAGCGCAACTTTCTTGCCCTTCAGTTCATTGGCAATATAGGTTGCCAGCGCAGGTCCTTGCTGATCGTCGCGGCCGACGGTGCGAAATACGTTTTTGAGCCCACGTTCGGTCAACACCGGGTTGGTGGCGGATCCGGAAATTACTGGAATCCCGGCTTTGTTGTAAATCTCCGAGGCAGCAATCGTCACACCGGAATTCAAGTGACCTACGACCGCAACCACTTTGGCATCCACCAGCTTCTGGGCGACGGTTGTACCAACTTTCGGATCGGCCTGATCGTCTTCTGTCATGAACTTGATGTTCAGCAGCTTGCCATCGATTTTGATCTTCTGGGCATTGGCTTGATCGACCGCGAGTCGCACACCGTTTTCATCATCCTTTCCCAAGTGCGCAATGGAACCCGTCAGTGGGCCCGCGTGAGCGATGGTCACTGTCACGGTTGGCTCAGCCGGAGCAGCAGGCGCGACGACGACGGGTGCGGGTTTCGCTTCTTCCTTGCCACAGCCAACAAGTCCGGCGGCGAGCATTGCAGCAAATACAAGTTTATGGGAATTTTTCATCGGAACATCTCCAAAGGGGGAATGGTTAAGGTTGAGGGTTGAGACAGGCAAGGAATGTTGGATGCCACATAATCGTAACAAGCCGCAATTATGCGAACCGATATTCGTGATTGTCAATTAAAAACAGGGGAAACTGACTCGTCAAACTAGCTAGGACAGGCGTAAAAAAGCCGACCTGTCAGTCGGCTTTTTGCGACGGGCTCAATCGGTGTGCTTATTTCGTCTTCAATACTGCTTCGACCATGGACTTGAGTTCCGCGTCAGTTGGCGTGGGATTTGGTGGCATCGGGATCTGTCCCCACACGCCAGTACCGCCCTTGCGGACTTTCTCGGACAGCTTTTTCACTGCGTCTTTGTCGCCTTTGTACTTTGCCGCGACTTCCTTGTAGGCAGGGCCGACCAGCTTTTTGTCATCTGCATGGCAGGCCGTACAGGCGTATTTCTTGTGCAACTCATCAACGGCGAGTGCGTTACCCATCGTGACAAGAGTGCCAGCGGCAAGCGCCAATGCGGTAATAATGCGTTTCATGTGTTCTCCAGGGAAATTGAACGTGGCGCGTTTCAGGTGTGGGTCAACCCGGAATTCTAGGCATTTTTAGTGCTTCTTGCAATCCGGAGATGTCGTTAAGCGGCGC
>JBKJMK010000019.1:0-3963 GCA_046596005.1 Usitatibacteraceae bacterium
CTAACGAAAACAGAACTTCAGTTCCCTTGGCTGTGTCGGAAACGGCGTGATCTGTAAAGCCAGAAAATTGGTCTTGAACAAAGAGCATTAAGACGACTTTCTTCTCGCCTATGGTAAAGCTCGCAGAGCCTTCGCCGTTACCCGGCCCCAGATTACGGGAAAACCCGATATGGTCAAAGAATATGATTGATCGAGCCAGATCCTTTACGGGCAGGTTTATCCATACATCTTGCGACATCTGTGTTTCTCCTGATTGGAACATTGGCATATTGAGGCCTAACGGCTGAATGAGTAGTTACGCGGCGCCTTGGAACTCGGCGCACGTTCAATGAACCGAAAAAATGTATCTGCGCCAGTAAGCATGCTGTTAGTCAATCTTTCTCAGAGTCACGGTCATCGATGGTACCCAATGGACTCCATCATCAGAGCGCTCGTGACGCGCTGTCAAAGTCTTGTCGTCGTCAGTGAACGTGCCTGTGCAACGCGCATGCTCGCCTTGCCATGTCCAGACACCCTCCTTGCACGATAGTGTTTGGGAGAAAGTGTTTCCTTGGCTGTCGAAGAAGTGAGTCCAATACTGACCCGTTGTTGGATCGTAGCCGATCGATTCCAGGCCACCAACATCAGTTTGGCCTATGCGACCGTACGCAGGATGCATGATGAAATGGCGGCCAGGTAGCCATTGATAGACATCGCGGGCAAGAATTTTCACAGAAGGGATTTCCGAACCCGCTGCAGTCTCTCCTTCGGTGATCCATCGACCGACAAATACGTTCAGTTTCTCAATCATTACGATGGCCCTTCTCGCAACAGCCAGCAGGCAGTTGTGATGATGTCCCTCGACGACTTTAATGCGCTGGAGGAGACCTCCTATCTCTTGCGCAGCCCGAAGAAGGCACGTCGTCTGCTCGAGTCTATTGCCAGCCTCGAGAGTGGCAATGGTAAAGAGCGGAAGTTGGCGAAGTGAAGTTGATCTTCTCGGAGCAGGCGTGGGAGGAATACCTGCACTGGCAAAAGATCGACAAGAAGCTACTGGCGCGAATAAAAGTTCGCATCAAGGACATTTCCCGCTCGCCCCTCAAGGGCATCGGTAAGCCTGAGCCGCCGAAAAATGCGCTGTCCGGCTACTGGCAACGACGCATCAATGATGAGCATCGCATTGTCTAATCGGGGGGACGTCGGGGCAGCTCCTTACGGAATTGTTAGGCCAGCCGCTTGGGCCTGGCCTTTAGTATTCCCGTGGCAGCTAGAAGAAGAAGGATGAAAACAAAACTGGTAGTGAACGCAAGAGGTTTGCTGACGGCGGCGACGATTTCGGTCAATGGCTGAATAAGGTCTCGTTGCGCCAACAACGATTTGACGAATTCATTCAAAAGAAAGGATGAGCCTACCAACAGGAATGGCCATCCACTTCTTGGATTTTTTACAAAGAAGAGAAGTCCGATTGCTAGGCAAGCGTACTGAATTGTCGTCAGCGCCTTTCCAAAGCGGTGGAAAGTTTCGGGCCCCTCAATTATGAATCCTGGGACGAAACCAATAAGACTGAAGAACATTGCGATTCCCATGAAAAGCAGAGCCGTACTCACGAGAAATGAGGCATGCAACTGTCGCCTGCTTCGTAAGGCGAACCCCAAGAATATAATTAACCCCAGTTCTAGGGTGCCCATGACGTTCTGTACGATCATAAAGTCCCCCTGCCCAGAAAATAGTCCCTTCTGAGCTGACTGAACTGAAAGGAGCGTGGCAGAGGCAACCAACAATGGGGCGGCGACTAGGATGGAAAGGCCCAGCCTTCGATGGGTCGAATAGTTGCCTCTTCCGATAAGGGCAAGCTGGCATAGCAGTAGCGTCAGCCAGATGAAGATCGTGACAATATGAAGGTGGTGGTAGGGTTCTGGGTTGGATCCCAAGCCGAAATAGATGTTCCAAAACCCCCCAACGGTTAGCAGGGTTGCCGCACCTACCAAGAGACTCTCAAGAGGATAAGCACCGAACATTTTCATAGTGGTGTGCCAAAACTTATTATTAGCGCCGGTTGGGACTTTGCAGGTCGAGGCCAAAGGGATCGGGGTCTCGTTTGAGCGTGCGGTTAAAGATAGAGACGACTTTTCCATGCGTGAACGGCCATTCCATTGATTGCTGGCCTAACACCAGAGTGAAGGGGAATTAAATCGGAACGATTTAATTTCCCCTTGAACGAATAGTCAGGTGCCTTGTGCCGATAGAAAGTGCGGGATGGCAACCTGATATAAGCACAGCAGACTCGTAACAAGAAGTAGGACGAACGTAAGCAGCGTGCCCCAAAAGCGACCAACGTGAAAGAATCAGTAAACGAGAGAGCATAGCCGTGCAGCAACCTTGCCACCAGCAGTGTGGCCGCAAGTATGTGGAGCAAGTACACGGGCAAGTGGTTAATTTCGAGTATCCCAATCATGAGCAGGATAACCGGTGTGCGAGCCCGATAACGCCTTGGTGTGACAGCACCGTATCTCAGCATGGGGCCGCACACCGGAGCTCACGTTTTACGCCCGAACAGTTGCGCGAGTTTTCACTCGCACCAGTAAGAGTGGGCTAGACGTGAGTGCTCTCGACGTATCCACTCTATCGGAGTTCGGCCATGAATGCAGTTGGAATCGATGTGAGCAAGGAGTTGCTGGACCTGGGCGAGTACCAAGAGGCAAATCTGCAGCAATACAAAAACACGACAGCCGGCATTGCCAAGTTGGTCAAGGCCATGCTGCGCCGAGGCGATGTGCGCATCTTGGTTGAAGCCACCGGCGGCTATGAGGAGGCCGTGCTGGCCGCCTGCTCGGCGGCGGGCTTATGGATCTGTCGCGTTAATCCGCGCCAAGTGCGCGACTTTGCCAAGTGCACCGGCCAGCTAGCCAAAACCGACGCGCTTGATGCCAGGGTGTTGGCCGAGATGATGGCGGTACTCTCGCCGCGTCTGCGTCGCCACGAACCGGTGCAAGAGTGGGGAAACGAACTGAAAAGCTGGCTTCGGCGACGCAACCAGGTCACCGAGCAAATTACCGCGAACAGTCAGCAGCTGGCCATGACGTTGGCGACAGTGGCGAAGGGAATAAGGAAGACGATCGATTCACTCAAGCGTGAGCGTGCGCAGATCGATGTGGCCATGAAGCAGTTGGTGACAGCGCATGTCACCCCATCCATGCGCTCGGGCAAGGGAATGGGGCCGATGTTTCAGGCCGCGCTCCTGGCGTTGCTGCCCGAGCTCGGACATCTGGATCGAAGGCAGATTGCGAAACTCGTTGGCGTTGCGCCGATGAATCGAGACAGCGGCAAGAGTCAAGGCAAGCGAACCATTTACGGAGGCCGAGCCCAAATGCGAGTTGCGCTCTACATGGCCACGCTATCGGCGGTCCGGTGGGAGCCCGAATTGCGAGCGCACTACAAGCAGCTGCGAGCGCGGGGAAAGCTTGCCAAGGTTGCACTGGTTGCGTGCATGCGCAAGATGCTTGGAATCGTCAACGCGCGGCGTCGGAGTGAACTACGGATGGACAGCCAAATGGCGTGCGCGGCTTAGAAATCCGGTCGAAGCCAAGACAGTTGCTGAGATAAGGGGAATTAAATCGGTACGATTTAATTTCCCCTTGATTGAATAGTTAGACTATCTCATGGTTGCTTTGGTGATGGGGCGGGAGATCTTCTCGTCGCAGCCGGAACGGCAGACTGACTGGGGCTGGCGACTGGTGCGGCAGCCTTCTCATTTCGTTGCAATGTATAAATGTGGGTGGCGGTGCTGGTTATGACGGCTGCCAGAATCGCTACAAGAGCCGAGACGCCATAGTCAATACGCTTCTGCCGCTTTGACGCTCGCCTTTCGTCGAGCTCCTCTAGTTTTAGCACACCATCGCCAGTGACAAAAAACGTAAAGCCGGAATCCGCCCACGATTCCCTTGGGCAGTCATTGAAGGTGAAGGACTCTCCTTTAGCGAGACT
>JBKJMK010000103.1:0-2538 GCA_046596005.1 Usitatibacteraceae bacterium
CGATTGAAAACGGTAGCAAAATCCTCACGCTCATCAATGTGTTTACCGTGGCGCCGGAGAAGCAGCAAGAGCTTGTGGCGCTTCTCGTTGATGCCACACAAGAAACAATGAAGGACCTTCCAGGCTTCATTTCAGCCAACATCCACCGTAGCCTGGACGGGAAGAGGGTTGTGAACTACGCGCAGTGGGAAAGCAAAGCCGATTTGGAGGCTATGCAAAAGAACCCCAAGGCAGCGCCTCACATGCAAGCCGCTGCCGCTTTAGCGCAATTCGATCCGATTCTTTGTGAGGTCTCTGATGTCATGAGTAAGTGATTCACTATGCGCGCCAAGCGGCCTCTCACAATTCATTCGAGCCGAAGCCGCTTCGCGGCTCCGGTTGATTCGTTGAGGTCGTAGAAAAACCCCAAATGAAAATTCCTCGGAATTTTGTGCCTAATTTGACGCATCAGAATCGCGTAGACGCCACAATCTGTCACGCGTGAATGGTGAGCGCACCCCCATATTTGCCACGTACATTTCATCGGAGACTTTTCGTACAGCCTCGTAAGACCGCTCCACACGAGTCCGATCGCGACGTGGAGTACGTTCCAGACCGCTCATCTCGACAACCAGGATCGTGTTTGCTACCGCACAGACAGTCACCCGGAAGCAGCTCGATAATTCGGACTTCGCCAAATCGCAAGGGAGACTAAATGACCATCACGGGAAGCTGCCATTGCGGGAAGACTGCATTTCGTATCGATGGCGACATTCCAGCGAAGCTCACTCGGTGCACTTGCTCGTTCTGTTCCAAACGAGGTGCACTGCTGGCGTACTACCCGCCTGCCGAGTTTCACGTAACAACCTCTACAACCGACGACGCAACCTATCGCTGGAATACGAAGCTCGTGGCGCATCACTTCTGCCCAGCGTGCGGCTGTGCCACGTTCTCTGACAGTCCGGCGTTTGAACCTGACGGGAGCTGGGACAAAAGCACGCGCCGCATCGGAGTCAATGCACGTCTATTCGACGACTTTGATGCGGCAGAAGCGCCGGTTTTGGTTGTCGACGGCAAGAACCTTTGGTAGCTACTACGCGAGCAACGTGCATTGTCGGCGTTTCGCCGCAGCGGTCCAACCCTTCCTTAGGCGGACCCGTCTATGGCGGTCCGCTTAAGTCAAACGATATGCCGCACCCCAACCGATGGATGAATCTACAATGATTTACCAATCCCGACGACTTGCAGGCATTCTTCTCGTCGTTCTACCGGCTGTGATGTACGGTGGTTTGTCAATCCTCGTAATGCTGATCAACACATATGCCACTAACAGGAGACGATCATGTCTTTCAACAAAGTTGTATCGCAAATACGCATTAAAATCCGGCACTCGCTTCTTGCAGATGATGCAAGGCTCGTAGAACCTTCTGCTGCTCAACATCTGCATTACGCGGAAGTCAAAACGTCTGTTCGCACAGAAGGACATAGCTCGATGAGAAAAGCCAGGGTCATTGCAATAATTGCAGGACTGATGCTCTCACTGACAGCGAACGCGCAAAATAAACAGGCCTCCGCAGCTAAGCCAAACATCGAGCCATTGCCGCGGGATTTGGAAATTCAACTGGCCCTCAGCGCACTTCCACCGCATCTCAGAGACGGCGCAACGGTTTATGTTCTAAGCCCAGACAAAGGCTTTGAAGTTGCCCGGAAGGGTAGTAATGGGTTTCATGCATTTGTTGGCCGAACCGGCGATGACGCATTCCGGGGTGCTTGGCCCCTCAAGGAATATCGGGACGACATTCTCTATCCTATTTCCTTTGACCAGGCAGGCGCCAAAGCACAGATGCGGATCTTCCTGGATGCCGCAGAAATGCAGGCCAAAGGAACGCCTCCTGAAGAACTGAAGAGAACCATCCAGGAACGTTACAAGTCGAACTACTACAAAGCGCCTGACCGAGTCGGTGTTTCGTACATGTTGTCTCCCATCCTCCGGTCTTACACAAATCCGGACGAAAACGATGGCATAGCTACCATCAATTTTCCTCATGTGATGCACTACGCCCCGAATGTGACCAATGAAGACATAGGCGCAGCAAAGCCAGAACCCGAAGAGCTGCGCTACTTAGCCCGACATGGGCGCTGGCAGCGCAGCCCATTTCCATTTGTCATACTTCATGGTCCGCACGGCTACGTCATCCAGGCGCGTGGCGTGACGGAAAGCGTCGCTATTAACAAGGAATACCAACCGATGCTTAAAAGGCTTTGTGCCATAAAAAAAGTATGGTGTTTGCCAAAGTGATCAGCGATATCCGCTTCACAATTACCAGTCATGATAGGTAAATGCGATGGCAGAACCGGCAACCCCGAAAATCGTAAACCGTGAAGAATGGGAGCGGGCTCGCGCCGGACTTCTGGGTCGCGAAAAAGCGCACACGCGCGCAGGCGACGAACTCGCAGCCGCGCGTCGACGCCTTCCGATGACGCCGATGGACCCAGCCAAGGTCATGCGGTCCAGTGGCCCCGTTTCGCTCCAAGAGGTCTTCGAGGGCCGGCGCATGC
>JBKJMK010000112.1:0-10892 GCA_046596005.1 Usitatibacteraceae bacterium
GCATAGCCAGAACCCAAGCCACGCAGCCCGACTTCACCCGCGTTATTGAGTCCGACGCCCACGTTCACGCCTGGAATACGCGCCAACACACCGAGGAGCGAGGTATCGCCAAATTTAATGATTTCAGCGCGTGTCACGATGGTCTTGGATGCGACGGATTCACGTTTTTCAGCGTCGGCTGATGATTCAATCACAATCCCGTCCAGCTTTTGCGGCGCTACCGCAGGTGTCTGCGCGCTCAGACCTGCCGCGCCCAGGGATGCGATGCCAAACGCTGCAGCGCGGACAGCCATCAACGCCGCGCTGAGATCCGCATTTTTCATTTTCAAACTCCCTTGTTGTGAGGCCTGTGTCGGTCTTCATCCGCCCAAGTGTAAGCGGTGCGGCGCAAAGTTGCAAAAGTTAACCTCTTCCAATGAAACATGAGCCTGGAGGGGTTTTGTTGCAGCAAGACGCGCCAAGGCTACTTCAAAATACTGGACGCCTATTATTCGATTAGCAACGCCGCCGCGATCCGCCGACCCTCGCCCATCAGCACGTTATAGGTGCGGCAAGCGGCAGGTGTATCCATCACTTCAAAACCGATCCGTGCCTGTAAAAATGCCAGCATCACGGCGCGAGCCGGGAAGCAAAATTTTACGCCCGAGCCGAACAGGACCAGTTCCGGCTTCAGGGCGAGCAATTCGGCGAAATCGGCGATGCACAACGACGGTGCGGAAATAGCGGGCGACGCAATTTTCCATGGGTTGATGAGCGCCTCCGGCAACACCATAACCGGCTGATGGATCTTGCCGCCATTGACAGCAACGAAACCGTCGCCATGCGCGGTGATTAAATTACTGCCTGCGGTGAGGCCGGATGCGCTATCGAGATTTAATTTCACGGTGTGGCGTTACGCTTGAATTTTGGAATTGCGTGGCGGGTCGGCTAGAATGAACTTATTGCGCCGCACAAAAATGGCGCAAGCTGCTAATTATTATAGCCATTCACGCAAGTCCGCCCCAGATCTCTCTGCGCAAATATAGCCAACATGAATCACGAATTCTCCCGCATCAAACGGCTTCCGCCGTATGTCTTCAACATCACGTCCGAGCTGAAAATGGCAGCGCGCCGTCGTGGCGAAGACATTATCGATATGTCGATGGGTAATCCCGATGGGGCGACGCCACAGCATATCGTCGACAAACTGGTTGAGGCATCGAAGCGGCCCAACACCCACGGCTATTCGGTGTCGAAAGGCATTCCACGCTTGCGCAAAGCCATTACCGATTGGTACAAACGGCGCTTCGATGTTGAGTTTGATCCTGACACCGAGGCAATTGTCACCATCGGATCGAAAGAGGGTCTCGCGCACCTGATGCTCGCCACGCTCGACAGCGGCGATACCGTGCTGGTGCCCAACCCGAGCTATCCCATCCATATCTACGGTGCGGTGATTGCAGGCGCCCAGATCAAACACGTGCGCATGACCGAAGGCGTGGATTTCTTTGCGGAGGCCGAGCGCGCGATTCGCGAGACATATCCGAAGCCAAAGATGTTGATTCTGGGCTTCCCGTCGAACCCCACCGCGATGTGCGTGGAGCTGGATTTTTTTGAGCGCATTATTGCGCTGGCGAAGGCAAACAACGTACTGGTCGTTCACGATTTAGCCTATGCCGACATCACCTTTGACGGCTGGAAAGCACCATCCATCATGCAGGTGCCGGGCGCACGCGATGTGGCGGTGGAGTTTTTCACCATGTCAAAAAGCTACAACATGGCCGGGTGGCGTATCGGCTTCATGGTCGGCAACAAGGAATTGGTGGCAGCGCTGGCGAAGATGAAGGGCTATCACGACTACGGCACATTTACGCCGATTCAGATCGCGGCCATCGCCGCGCTCGACGGCCCGCAGGAATGCGTGCAGGAGGTTGTCGCCGAGTATCAAACGCGGCGCGATGTGCTGCATAAAGGCCTCGCTGAAGCCGGTTGGGTAACTACAAAACCGAAAGCCTCGATGTATATCTGGGCAAAAATTCCCGCGCCGTACATGAAAATGGGCTCGCTCGAATTTGCCAAGAAACTGCTGGCAGAAGCGAAGGTTTCGGTGTCACCGGGAATTGGCTTTGGCGATTACGGTGATGACCATGTCAGATTTGCGTTGATCGAAAATACCGAACGTACCCGACAGGCGGTGCGGGGGATCAAGGAAATGTTCAAGAAAGATGGGTTGATGTGAGCGGGTGCAATATTGTCCGACCAGCCACCAATTGAAAGTATTGCCCATGAAAATTATCGCCATCACCAACGCCGTCCACGAAATTGTCGAGCTTGAGTGGCTGACGCATTCGGAAGCAGTACACCGGCAGCTTCGCCCGCATCTGCCGGCCGACTACGCCGGCCGCATGCGCGAGGTTTTCGCCAGCGGTGCTGAAATGGCCGTCTGCGTGCGCGGCGAAAAGGTATGCGGCATCACGGTGTTCCGGATCATGGAAAAAACCTACAGCGGTCGCGAGCTCTATTGCGATGACCTGATCACCGACGAGACGTTGCGATCCACCGGCGTCGGTCATGCCTTGATTGCGCACATGGAATCCGTGGCTACTGAGCGCGGCTGCGATTGCCTGGCACTCGATTCCGGCACGCAGCGTCAACAGGCCCACAAATTTTATTTTCGCGAGGGCCTGACCGTTCCCGCTTTTCACTTTTCAAAGCCACTCAAGAAATGAAACCAATCAACGTAGGGTTGCTGGGACTCGGCACGGTAGGCGCCGGCACGATCGAGGTACTGCGCCGGAACAAGGAAGAGATTTCCCGCCGCGCCGGGCGTGAAATTCGCATCTCGCACGCGACCGCTCGCGATCTCACCAAAGCGCGCAACTTTTCGCTCGACGGAATCGAGATCCTGGCGAACGCTGATGCATTGGTTGCACATCCCGACGTAGACATCGTTTGCGAATTGATCGGCGGCGATACCTTCACCAAAGCACTGGTGCTTGAAGCCATTGCCAATGGCAAGCACGTAGTGACCGCCAACAAGGCATTGCTGGCCAAGCACGGCACGGAAATTTTTGCAGCTGCGTTGAAAAACCGCGTCACCGTCGCCTTCGAGGCCGCCGTTGCCGGTGGCGTGCCGATTATCAAGGCGCTCCGCGAGGGCCTGACCGCAAACCGTATCGAATGGATTGCCGGGATCATCAATGGCACATCCAATTTCATCCTGTCAGAAATGCGCTCGCGCGGCGCCAGCTTTGAGGCGGTGTTAAAAGAGGCACAGGCCAAAGGCTACGCCGAGTCTGATCCGACCTTTGACATCGAAGGGATCGACGCCGCGCACAAGTTAACCATTCTTTCAGCCATCGCGTTCGGCGTGCCGCCACAGTTCGATAAAGCCTATACCGAAGGCATCTCGCAACTCACCGACAAAGACATCAAATACGCCGAGCAACTGGGCTATCGCATCAAACTGCTCGGTATCACCCGCCGTGCCAAAGACGGGATTGAGCTGCGCGTGCATCCAACATTGATCCCTGAAAAACGCCTGATTGCCAACGTCGAAGGCGTGATGAACGCAATTCTGGTGAAAGGCGATGCGGTCGGTGCCACGCTCTACTACGGTCGCGGTGCCGGTGGTGAGCCGACGGCGAGTGCCGTCATCGCTGATCTGGTCGATGTGGCGCGGATGATGACGGCTGATCCTGAACACCGCGTGCCGCATTTATCCTTCCAGCCCGATCAATTGCACGACACGCCGATTTTGCGCATGGAGCAGGTCGAAACCGGCTGCTACCTGCGGCTTCGCGCCTATGACCGCCCCGGCGTGATGGCTGACGTCACGCGTATCCTCGCGGACGGCGCAATTTCGATCGATGCCATCTTGCAGAAAGAAGCGGAGGAGGGCGAGGATCTGGTCGATGTCATCATCCTCACGCACCGCTCGGTCGAGGCCAGCGTGAATACCGCCATTGCAAAAATTGAGGCGCTGCCGACAATCGCGGCCAGGGTAATCCGCATTCGCCTTGAAGAGCTGAATTGAGATGCGGCTCAACCAGGTCACTGTCACGGTTGGTGATATTGACGCAGCGATCGCGTTTTACGGCAAGCTCGGCTTGAAACTGATCGTCAAAAGCCCGCATTACGCGCGCTTCATTTGCCCGCAGGGTGACAGCACATTCTCAATTCACGCGGGCGAGGTTGCTACCAATCCATCGACTGTTGTTTATTTTGAGAACGATGCACTCGATGTGCAGGTCGAACGACTGAAAGCGGCGGGGCTGCAATTCGATACCGATCCAATCGACCAGCGCTGGCGGTGGCGCGAGGCGCGTTTGCGCGATCCCAGCGGTAATCCCATTTGCCTTTTTCAGGCTGGCACCAACCGTTTGAATCCCCCCTGGCGATTGCCGGAGTCATTACCATGACGATGCGCTACATCAGCACCCGCGGCGCGGGCTCCGCAGTTGATGAGCCAGCCAAATCGTTCTGTGACATCCTGCTCGAAGGATTGGCACCCGACGGCGGGCTGTTTCTGCCGCAAGCGTATCCGGTACTCAGTGCCGACGAGATCAATGCGATGCGCACGCTCAGCTATGCCGATCTCGCCTTCAATATCATCCACCGCTATGCCGACGATATTCCGGCGGGTGACCTCAAGGCCATCATCGACAAGACCTACACAGCGCAGGTTTTTGGCAGTGAAGACATTACCCCGCTGCGTACCCTGGAACCCGGCCTGCATATTCTGCAATTGTCGAACGGCCCGACACTGGCATTTAAAGACATGGCCATGCAGTTTCTGGGCAATCTGTTCGAGTACGTGCTTGCCAGGCGTAACGCCGAGATCAACATTCTCGGCGCAACCTCAGGAGACACCGGCTCCAGTGCCGAATACGCCATGAAAGGCAAGCAGGGCGTGCGCGTATTCATGTTGAGCCCATTTGAGAAAATGTCGCCGTTCCAGTGCGCACAAATGTTCTCGTTGCAGGACGACAACATATTCAATATCGCCGTGCGTGGCGTGTTCGACGATTGTCAGGATATCGTGAAGGCCGTCTCGAACGACCTCGAATTCAAGGCCAGGTACAAGATCGGCGCGGTGAATTCGATCAACTGGGGCCGCATCGTTGCGCAGGTGGTGTACTACTTCAAGGGCTACTTTGCGGTGACGGCATCGAACGAGGAAAAAGTCTCGTTCGCGGTGCCATCGGGCAATTTTGGCAACGTACTGGCGGGACACATTGCCCGGATGATGGGCTTGCCGATCAGGCATCTGATCGTTGCCACCAACGAGAATGACGTACTCGATGAATTTTTCCGCAGCGGTCGCTACCGTCCGCGCCGCTCAATCGAGACCCAGCAGACCTCCAGCCCGTCGATGGATATTTCCAAGGCCTCGAACTTTGAACGCTTTCTCTATGATCTGGTGTGGCGTGATCCTGCCGCAGCGCGCGAACTGATGCGCAAAGTCGAGCATGAGGGCGGCTTCAATATTTCCGAATGCGCGGATATCTGGAAGCGCTTACCCGCGTTCGGATTCATTTCCGGACGCAGTACCCATGCTGATCGCATCGCGACCATTCGTGCAGTCTGGCAAAAGTACCAGGTCGAAATTGATACCCACACGGCGGACGGCTTTAAAGTGGCACTCGAACATCGCGAACCGGGCATTCCGCTGGTGTGCCTCGAGACCGCATTGCCAGCGAAATTTGAAGCCAGCATCGTTGAAGCGCTGGGCAGGAAACCGGCGCGGCCGGCGGCGCTGGACGGCATCGAAAATTTACCGCAGCGGTTTGACGTGATGGATGTCGATGCCGGCGCGGTCAAGCGGTTTATTGCCGGGAAGATCGACGGCCGTCAGCCGGCATAGTTTCGCTGCCACAATAATGGCGACGTTTACCTTCAAGCGCACACCCCTATTACGGCGGCAACACCAATCCTGAGCGCGCTTTAATGGCTGAAACATCCGCCGGGCTGATGGTGCCGGTTGCGTTGATGTCAAAGCGGAAATTCTGGCCGTTCGTTGGCTGGCCTAATCGCGCTTTCGCACCGCTGATGTCGCTGGCATTGATGGAGCGCGAGTTGTTCACATCGCCGACGAGGAACCCGATCGTCGCGGCGACATTGACGCCAGCACCATTGACATTGGCGAGCGAAATCGTCGCACGCTGGTTGTCAGGGACATTGGCAAGTGTCACCACCACATCGAAGCCGGACTGTACCGCCGTTACCGTGCCGACCGGCGTGACGCTGACGGCACCGGTTGCGGTGACGGGCACATTGAACTGAAAGACGATGGTGTGGGCGCTGCCGATGATGCGTGGTTCGGCCGTGACTGCGCCGGGCGCGGTATCAACCGGCACGTCAAATGTTCCCGCGCTGCCGTGTGTTTTGCGCGCGAGCACCGCGAGCGGCGTCAATTGCGCTGATGCATCCGGGGTGACAGTGAGCGTTGCCGATGCCGCGCCCGCGCCAATCGCGTTGGTGGCGATCACGTTGCAGGGGGTCGACACGTTATTAGCGAGCCCGGCCACCGTGATGGGTGAGGCCGAACCCGACACGCTGATGCCGCCGCAGGTGGCTGTAAAGCTGATGATGGCCGAGCCGCCGTTCGATGCGGGTGCCGAAAATGACACCGATCCCCGACCATCGCCGGGAATTGTCGCGTTGATCGTCGGCGCGCCGGGAACCGTCGCAGGCACCACGTTCACCGTCGCGGATGCCGCACCGGGCCCGACCGCGTTCGACGCGGTAACGGAGCAGCTATATATCGTGCCGTTGGTGAGCCCGGTCACGCTGATCGGCGACGCGCCGCCGGGTGCGGAAATATTGCCCGGATTGCAGGTCGCCGTGAAGCCGGTGATGGCGCTGCCGCCATTGCTGGCGGGCGCCGTGAAGGCGATGCTGGCGACCGTGTTGCCTGCGGTGGCGGCACCGATGACCGGTGCAGCGGGCACGCCCGCCGGCGTGACGCTCACGGGTGCGGACGCGGCACCCGGCCCGAACGCATTGAATGCGACCACGTTACAGGAATAGGCGGTGGCATTGGTCAGCCCGGTGACGGTGATCGACGGGGGTTGTCCGGATGCCAGCACCGAACCGGGGTTACAGGTCACCCCATAGCTCGTGATGTTGCTGCCGCCGTTGCTGGCAGGCGGTGTAAAGGAAATAGTCGCCTGGGTATTGCCTGCGACGGCGCTGATATTGGTGGGCGCGCCCGCTACGGTGCCCGGCGTGACGTTCATTGCGGATGATGGCGGCCCGGTGCCGGCGCTATTGGTGGCCGCGACCGTGCAGGAATAGGTGGTGCCGTTGCTTAATCCGCTGACCGTGATTGGCGACCCGCTGCCGATGACGGGTGCGCCCCCGCAATTGGCGGTGTAGCCACTGATTGTGGCGCCACCGTTGCTGGAAGGCGGCGCGAAGTCGATTGACGCCTGGCCATCACCCGCTGAAATAAAATTGATCGTCGGCGGACCCGGCACCGTGACTGGCGCAGTTGGCGTGACATTGACTGAAGTTGGGTCTCCGGTGCCAGCGGCGTTTGTCGCCGTGACGGAGCAGGTGTAGTTGAAACCGTTATCAAGCAAGTTGACCACTAGCGGCGAAGCACTTCCTGAAACCGTACGCGTGCTATGGAAGATCGCCGCACAAGTTACAGTAAAGCTGGTGATGGGACTGCTGCCTGAGGATCCGGGTGTAAATGAAATGGTGGCCTGACCGTTGCCTGGTGTCGCGGTGACGTTGGTTGGCGCGCCGGGCTTTGTGGGGCTGGATAACACCACGGTGCCGGACTGGCCCGCGTTATTGGTGGGGGAATTAGTTGCGGTTGCGCCGAGTGGCGCTATCGACAACGTGCCGTCAGTGGGTATTGCGCCAAACGACTCAATTGCGGCACCCGCAAAATCTATCGTCACGTTACTGGTGAAAACAAAATTATTGGGAACGATGTAATCAGGTGGTGGGACGCCCGTAAGCGCGGCGTATCCGGTCGTGCCAATAAGTATCCTCGCACCTGACGTGCCAATCAAAACATTTCCGTTGAAAATAAACGAATTGGTGTTGCTGCCTTGCGTACTCGTAATTGTGTGCCCTGAGAGTTGAGTCTGACCGCTTGTAGTCATCTGCAGTTCTATGAACTGTACAGTCCCATCGGCATTGGAATAGACCTCGGTTATTCGCATGAAGTGAAAATCCGCATACGAACTGGTAATGGCACCAAGAAGCAGTACGAAGAGGATGATTCGTGCACGCAGTTTCTTGAACATGGCAATTCCTTGTATTCAGTCGGGAAGGTAGCGCTGCGGGGAGCAGCCATCCCAATTACTAAAGCTTATTCTATGCCAGTCGTTTGCGTTCTGCACCGCCCCGGCCGGCAACGAACGCAGCAGGATCAAACATACTAGAATGCGTTCAATGCTGTGCTGCACACCACAACCGCGAGGGTTCCCGATGCGCGTGCCACGAATAGCCGTTCTGGCTTGCCTTGCCACCATCTTATCGCTGGCCGGATGTGCCAATGTCTCGCCGGTACAGCGGGGCACGCTTGCCAAACCGGAAATGCAATTTGATTTCGATCCCGCCAACGCGCGGGTGACCGAGCAGACCTACGCCAGCAAGGAGGCCGCATCCGGCGGACGCGTGACGGGCGGCGGTGGCTGCGGATGCACTTGATGCAATCCGGCCGCGCGCGCGCGATGAAAAAAAACCAGACGGCGCTTTCCGCATTGATGTCTGCGGCGGCGCTGTTGCCGATTGTGATGCTGCCGGTCAGCAGCCGCGCGCAGGCGCCGGCACAAGAGTCGGAAACTTCCGTTCTGCCGGTCGGGGCCACGATGGGAATGCGTGTGCTTTATTATCGCGAGTCCGGCGATCGGATGAAAGTGACCGAGCCGGTGCTATGGCTGAAAACGCCGGTTGCCGAAAAATGGGAGCTGTCTCTCAGCGGCATCGTCGATATTGTCAGTGGTGCGTCGCCGGAAATCGTCTCCAATCGAACCGGCAAGCCGGTACAGATTCTCAGTGGGGCGTCGGGGGCGATTACGGATCGTCGCCGGGCCGGCGAAGTCGCCGTCAAGCGTAAATTCGGTGATCACACGTTCAGCCTGTCGCGCTCGGTGTCGACCGAAGACGATTACACCTCGGCCGCGGCAGGCGCCAACGCGACGATCGATTTCAATGAGCGCAACACCACACTCGCACTCGGCATTGGCAGGAGCAATGATCGCGTCCAGTCGACCATTGAACCGACGCTCAATGCACGCCGCGACACACGCGACTATCTGCTTGGCATCACCCAGTTGCTCGACCGCAATGCGCTGATTCAGAGCAACCTCACGCGCAGCAAGGGAACCGGCTATTACAACGATCCGTATCGCCTGACGCAATCGCTTTTTCGCAGCGGCCAGTTTCAGTCGCTGCAACTGATTGCCGATGTGCGGCCTTCTGCACGCGCGCAGTGGGCATGGCTCACCCGTTTCAAGCGATCACTTCCCGAGCAAAAAGCGCTGCTGACAGCCGAGTATCGTTACTTCACCGATGACTGGGGAATCCGCGCCCACACGCTTTATGGAAGCTGGCTGCAAACGGTGAATGACGTCTGGAAATGGGAGGCGGGATTGCGCTATTACAGCCAGCGCCAGGCCGATTTTTACCGGGCGGAAGTGTTGACGCGACCGGTGCCGGTGTTTACCTCCAGCGACCAGCGCATCGCAGGGTTTGGCGCGCTGGAGCCGTCGGTGAAAGTGATTTGGCAAGTGACCGATGCCGCCGCGCTCGATGTTGGCGTTTCCCTGTATCGCCAGCAGGGTAATTGGAAAATCGGTGGTGGCACGCCGTCATTCCAGCCGTTGCAGGCGTTACTGGTGAATGTGGGTCTGGTGCATCGGTTTTAAGCTGTGCCGGGCTTGCCGCACGCAGCGTTCATCGACGCCCCCATCATGCAAAGATCCCGTCTCACTTTCCGCGCCATGGCGTGCGACAACGTCATCGAGCTATATGCACCGACGAAAGCATTGGCAGACGAGGCGGCCAATGCGGCCATGCGCGAAGTCAAACGCATCGAGGCCAAGTACTCGCGTTATCTGGCCGATAGCGTGGTCTCCCGCATCAATCGTGCAGCGGGAATTTCACCAGTCGATATCGATGCCGAGACTACACAGTTGCTGGCATACGCGGATGCCTGCCACGATCAAAGCGATGGCCTCTTTGACATCACCGCCGGTGTGCTGCGCCGCGCGTGGAAATTCAACGCTGCCCAGCCGCCGTCACCTGAAATGCTGGCACCGTTATTGCCCTTGATTGGCTGGCAGCATGTGGTGCGCTCGACCGGGCAGGTGAGCCTGGCCAAACCAGGCATGGAGATCGACTTTGGCGGCTTCGGCAAAGAATACGCCGCTGATCGCGCGGCAGCGGTGCTGCTGTCGTTTGGTTTGCGCCACGCATTTGTGAGCCTCGGCGGTGATGTGGTGGTGACGGGGCCCCACGCCAACGGTGCGCCGTGGCAACTGGGTATTCGTCATCCGCGCATTGAAAATGCGTTGATTGCCACGCTGCCGATTGCCTCGGGCGCGATCGCGACCAGTGGTGATTACGAGCGCTTCATTGAGTTTGAAGGCCGGCGCTATTCACACATCCTCAATCCGCGAACGGGCGAATCGGTGCAGGGATTTCAAAGTGTGACGGCCTTCGCGCCGACTTGTCTGGTCGCGGGAAGCATCACCACGATGGCGATGTTGAAGGGCGAGCGTGAAGGGAACGCCTGGCTCAATGGCAGTGGCTGCCAATTTTTGGCGGTCGATGCAGCGGGGCAGGTTTTCGGCGATACCCAAGGCGACGTTCCGCTGGGTCATTGAGGGAACTTCTCATCACCGCGTCGCCCCAGCGCAGGCTGGGTCCCAATGCCTGCAAGTGCGTGA
>JBKJMK010000064.1:0-4405 GCA_046596005.1 Usitatibacteraceae bacterium
CCAGACCCGGCTTCCTGGCCGCGGATGACGCGGTAAAAGCGTTCGAACACCAGCGCACGTTCCGAAACGGGAATACCTATACCGTTGTCTTCAACTTCGAGTGTCGGCACCCCATTGTCGACGACGCGCACGGTGATGCGACCGTTCGGCGGGGTATAGCGAATGGCGTTATCGACCAGATTGCTCACCAATTCGCGCAGCAAGTCTTCGTGTCCGTGGACCATGACGGGTTCATTGCGCGTATCGAAACCCAAGTCTATCTGCTTGGCGCTGGCAAGCGGATAGGCTGCCGCAACCACGTCTCGGGCGATGAGCCCAAAATCAACCTTTGCCATCGGTAATGAATTCGCCGCGGCACCTTCCGTACGTGCCAACGCCAATAACTGGTTGATCAAGTGCGCCGTGCGCGCCGTACCGGCTGCGATCTTGTTGAGCGCATCGATCGTTTCATCCATTTTGACGCTTCGCAACGCCAGTTCCGTCTGCATTTTGATGCCCGCAAGCGGTGTGCGCAACTGATGCGCTGCGTTGGCGATAAACCGCTTCTGCGCTGCACCCTCGTGCTCCGCCCGAGCGAGCAAATCGTTAATGGCGTTTATAAATGGCGCAACTTCCTCAGGGGCGTCCTGCGCCTGTAGTGGTTGCATATCGCCAGCATCACGCGCCTTGACCTGCGCGCGCAGGCGCTCGAGTGGTGCCGTGCCACGTTTCAATCCCAGCCACATCAAAAACACCATCAGCGGAACGACCAGCAACTGCGGAAAAACGATACCCTTCATGATTTGTCGCGCCAATGCGGTGCGTTTCTCGCTGCCTTCAGCCATATAGACGATGGTAGATTCCGTGTCCGATGTCGCTGCGCGCCGAAGCGCTGCAATACGCACCGTGGACTCGCGAAAATTCACTGTCCGAAATGCGACCAGACCATCCCCCAGCAACTGTTCAAGAGGCAACGCGGGCAACTCCGGCTCGCCGAGCTGGAACTCACCCTTGGCGTTATCGATACGATAGAAATGCGCGACAGCGTCGTCGTCGTCGAGCAGCGTGCGCAAGTCGGCCTTCAGCACGAACGCGCTTTTCTCGCCGACCCACGCGGTTTGCTCGGCCAGTGCACGGGTTTTGGAGGCGAGACTACGATCAAATGCATCGTTGGCCAAGCTAATACCGATCACGTAGGTGAGACCGACTGACAACGGCCACACGAGCAGGAACGGCACGAGCATCCAGTCGAGCATGACGCTAAACAGCGAGCCACGCCCCGAGACTTCGCCGGTGCTTTCGGACTGCAACCGGATTACGCTGTTCCCGGCAGCGTTATGAATCGACACGATCGACCGGCTTTTCGAGGAAGTAGCCCAATCCCCGAAGGGTCGTGAGCTTGACATTGGCCGACTCGAGCTTCTTGCGCAACCGATGCACGTACACTTCCACTGCATTGGCGCTGACTTCTTCACCCCACTGACACAGCAAATCGATGATCTGCTCCTTGTTAACTACCCGGCCGGCACGCGCAAGGAAAATCTCCAGCAACGCAATTTCGCGCACCGACAGGTCTAACGTCTGGTCGCGCACTGTCGCTGTCCGCTCTTTTGGGTCAAAACTCAGGTCGCCGTGCGTAATCTTCAAAGCCGCATTGCCGCGGGCACGCCTTGTGAGGGCACGCACGCGCGCCTCCAGTTCAGCCAGCTCAAATGGTTTCACGAGATAATCGTCGGCCCCCAGATCGAGGCCGCGTACCCGGTTTTCGATCGCATCGAGTGCTGTCAGAATCAAAACCGGCACGTCGAGCTTCCGCTCACGCGCCCGTTTCAGCACCTGGAAGCCGTCCAGGCCGGGTAGTCCGATATCCAATATCAACAAATCAAACAGTTGGGTCAAGAGTGCGCTATCGGCGGCCTGCCCGTCTCGCACACTGTCCGTCACGTAACCGGCGTCGCGTAACGCCTGTGTTAACCCGTCTGCCAGCAGCGGATCATCTTCCGCAACGAGAATTCGCATTCGTACGCTTATAGAATAACCATTTTGATCTTCGTTATAGTAAGCCCTGCCCAAAGGACCAGCAACAGGAAAAATGCCAAAAACCCCACGTGCTGATCGACAATAAAACGCGGCGCAATCAAGCGCGTCACTTTGGTCACCGGTGAAGTTAGCATTCTGAATGTGGTGTAAACAAAATTACGCTCGCGATTGGCCCCGGCGAACAAATATAGAATTGCTTGACCAACGAAAGCGAACAAGGCGACTTCAGTGAGCGCTTTAAGAATAATGACGGCTTGGAACATTATTTACCCTCCATCGATGTTTCGCGGATCAACTGTTTGGTCATTTTGGGGTCGAACCGATTCAGATGTTCGATGATGTCGCCGACTTTGTCTTTATTACCCAGCGTGTGATAGGCCATTCCGAGGTTATACCAGGCGTGCGGGTTCATCGGCTGCAACGCCGCTGCACGTTCGAGCGCTTCCGCTGCCGCATCATGCCGGTTCAGGGCTGCATGGGCTAATCCCATGCCATACCACGCACGGTCATTTTTCTCATCAATTTCGATGGCCGACTTGAACGACGTGATGGCTTTCTCGAACTGCTTTTGTTTCTCGTAACTAAACCCCAGATTGAAATGCGTAACCGAATCGTGCGGGTTGATGCGAAGTGCCTCAAGAAAGCGCTGCTCGGCCAGATGCATCTGGCCCATAGAGGCATACAGATGGCCGAGACAGCTAGCGGCCAAACCGAAGTCGTACTTTGCCGCGAGAGCCATCTTGAAGGCATCCACCGCTTTGGCCTCCTGCTTTATCAGGACAAAAAATCGGGCGCGATAGAAATGCCGCCAGTGATCGAATTTCATGGTCGAGCCTTGGGAAATTAAACGTGTGGGCGAATATAACCGGTAACAGGCATGGCTTGCGCAGGCGTCTCTCTGCGCGGTGCGTGCTCGAATTTAAATACCTGGCATAGGCAAAAAATAGGCGAAAAGAAGCAGGACCAGAAGAACGAAGCCCGCTCGCGCGGGCTTCGTCCTGTCTAACGGCATAGAGAATCAAGTCGCTTGGGTACTGATGTCGCCTTCCAGATTCGGATAACGAACATGCTCAACAAGCTCTTGCACTTCCCTCGACGGCGCAGGTGTCAGCAAACTCACCACAATAATCGTGATGATACCCACCGGTACGCCGAATACACCCGAAGTAATCGGCCCCATGCCGAACCACTCATTTGCGGCCACACCGCCGAAGAACGGGTAGGTGTGGTACATGTAGTACATGCACAGACCCAGCCCCGCAACCATTCCGGAGATCGCGCCCCACTTGTTGGCGCGCTTCCAGAATACGCCCATCACCAGGGCGGGGAAGAACGCCGATGCTGCCAGCGAGAACGCCGCACCGACCAGAAACAGGATGTCGCCCGGTTTGAGAGACGTCACGTAGGCGGCAACGAGCGCAACGATCACCAACAGTATTTTCGATACCGTCACGCGGCGGCTGGTGCTTGCCTGTGGGTCGATCATTTTGTAGTAGAGGTCGTGCGAAAGCGCGTTGGCAATGGTGAGCAGCAACCCGTCCGCCGTCGAAAGCGCAGCCGCGAGACCACCTGCCGCCACCAAGCCCGAAACGACATAAGGCAAGCCCGCGATTTCCGGTGTCGCCAGCACGATGATGTCACCGCCAATCACAATTTCGGCGAGCTGGACGATGCCATCCTTATTCAAATCGACAATCGAGAGCAGCGTAGGATCGACCGCCGCCCAATTTGCCGCCCACGCAGGCAGGCTGGCGAAACTTGAGCCGACAAGGAAGTGGTAAACGTCATACTTGGCGAGTACCGCCAATGCGGGCGCTGTGAAGTAAAGCAAGAAAATGAAAAACAGTGACCAGAATACTGATTGGCGCGCCTGTCTCACGCTTGGCGTCGTGTAGTACCGCATCAGGATGTGTGGCAGTGCTGCGGTGCCGATCATCATGCAGAAGACGATGCCGAGGAAGTTGCGCCGCGCCTTGTCAGAAGCCGCCTCATCCTTGCCCTGGAACGGTGTGGCGTGCGGTTTGGGCGGTACCGCGCGTGCCGCAAGGCCCTTTTCCTTGTTCCACTGCGCTTTAGCGGCTGCTTCATCCTTGGGGTACGCTGCGACCGCTTTTTCAGCAGCGGCGTATTGCTCCACGGTCGCGTTGGCGGCTTTCGCGTCGGCAAATTTCTGTTCAACCTCGGCCTTGCCTTTAGCGTACGCCGCCGCCGAGTCTTTGAGGCCTGCGTTAGCGGCTGCGGCGCGTGCTTTGAAAATCTCGCGCACCTCAATCTCTTTCGGGTCCACCGCCAACACTTTTTCGCGCTCGGTCACCTTTTGCAAGGCTTGTCCGTAGGCAATTTGCGGTATCGGATTGCCGGTGTACTTCAGTGACAGCCACACGAC
>JBKJMK010000020.1:0-12221 GCA_046596005.1 Usitatibacteraceae bacterium
TTCGGCTTTGAGCATCTCGAATTTTTCGCGCCTGGAAAGCAGGATCGGCTGTTGCACTGGCGTGCGGTAGCGGCCTGAAGGCGTGGGCATTGCGAATGCGGAATAGTCCGCTACACCGCGCCCCGTTGTGAGTTTGGCCCACTCATGCGCGCGCGCGATGGCTGCACGTAAGCCGGATTCAGACATGTCGCTGGTTGCAGCGTAGCCGTAGCCGCCCTTGTCGATCACGGTAATCATCACCCCGCGATCAATACAGGTGTGCGGCGGCTCGGGGATATTTTGCCGCACAGAAAGCTGCTCGCTGGTTTCTTCGACAAAACGAAGCGAGCAAAAATCAACGGCGGGGATCAGGCGCTTGAAGGTGGATTCGAAAGAGGCGGTCATGGTGATATTGTTGAAAAACGATCCGGCATTCTATCAGCGACGAACATAGCCCCTCTTGCTTTTGTGCCGCAAATGGGACAATTCGCCTAAGAACAGGCAGCGCGAACAGGTCGCGCTTGCCAGATCGAAACGACGCATCAATGCATGGCGCGCGCAACAAGGACGAATGGCTACACCTGCAAAAGGGTGAAATCATTGTTTTCCTACCGGAGGCCAGCCCGCGCGCTGAGCCCGTTGCGCGGATTTCGGTGGCTGATTGGACGGCACTCAAAAATGCGATGTCGGCTGGTGCAGTTGTGCGTTAAATCGGGCAACCATTAATTAGTGAAACACTAGCATTGGCGGGGTTCTTCATGGCTTTTATGCCTGACGACCCCGCCAATGCTGGCGTTTTATAAGTTTGTTTAATTTTCGGCCAGCGTTTTCAGCTCTAACGACGTCATCCGCACCAGGTGCCATTCCGGCATCACGGTTGCGCCCAGTGATTGATAGAACTCAATCGAAGGCGTGTTCCAATCAAGCACGCGCCACTCGAAACGACCGCAATTGCGTTTAACAGCCAGCGCAGCAAGATGTTTCAGCAATGCCTTGCCGTGGCCATGTCCGCGCGCGGCGGGTACAACGAACAGATCCTCCAGATACAGGCCGGGTTGACAGAGGAAGGTGGAAAACGTGGTGAAGAATAATGCGAAGCCAACCGGCTCACCGTTGTCCACTGCGATCACACATTCGCACGAAGGGGTTTTACCGAAAAGAGCGTCGTGCAGCATCGCGTCGTTACCCGTGACCATATGCTCAAGCTTTTCATAAACTGAAAGTTGACGGATAAGATCAAGGATGGTGGCCACGTCGGACTCGGTGGCGGGGCGGATAGCAAAAGTAATAGGCATGATCAGAAGTTATTCTTCCATTCGCGAATCGCGCCGAACACCAGCGCGGGAGAGGGGTTGGGGCCGATCGCGTGGTTGAGTCGGGCCGCAGCGGCTGCTTTCACTGCAGGCTGATCCCATCGCAAAAAGGGGTTGGTGGCGAGTTCAAGATGAATGGTCGAAGGAACGGTTGGCAGATTGCGATGACGCTTGGCTGCGCAAAACGCCTTCCGCAATTTCAGGTCCGCATTTGTCGGCTCGACGGCCTCGGCAAATTTGATGTTAGCCATTGTGTATTCGTGCGCGCAAAACACTTTTGTTTGCGGTGGAAGGCATTTCAGTTTCGTTAGTGACGCGGTCATCTGTTGCGCAGTTCCTTCAAATAGTCGCCCGCAGCCGCAGGCAAACAGAGTGTCGCCACAGAACAGCATGTCGTGGCCAAAATACGCGATGTGCCCCGCAGTGTGTCCGGGAACATCCAAAACCTCGAAGGTGAGGTTGAGCGATGGCAGCAAAATGCGGTCACCTTCGCGTAGCGCTTCCGTGCGCGCCGGAATGCGTTCGGTGGCCGGGCCAAAGACGGGAATTTTTCCACGCAGATCCAGCGCGTCCAGAAGTTTCTCGACGCCGCCAACGTGATCAGCATGATGGTGCGTGCAGATGATGGCGGTGAGTTTGAGCCGGTTCGCGTTGAGGTATTCAAGGACAGGTGTTGCATCGCCCGGATCTACCACTGCGGCATGCCGCGCGTTGTGAATGACCCAGAGATAGTTATCCTGGAATGCGGATACCGGATGAACAGTGATTGCGGCAGAGGAGGACACGCGGAATCCGTTAAAATGAAAACATGATCCACGAAAGTTTACATGACTGGTTTAAATCAGAGTTGGGTGCATACCTGCTTGAGCGCGAGCGCGCGTGGCTTGATCGTGTAACGCCAGACATATTCGGCTTTCATGCCATCCAGCTAGGCTTGCCGCAAGTGGATCTCTTGCGTGAATCGCGCATCGTTCATCGTGTGACGGTTTCACCGGAACCTGCGGGCCCGCACAACCATGTGCCGGCGCAATTTCACGAACTGCCTTTCGAAACGCAAAGCATCGATTTGTGCGTGATGCCGCATGTATTGGAGTTCAGCGAAAATCCGCATGAAGTTTTGCGCGAAATTGACCGGGTGCTGCGGCCGGAGGGCCGGGTGCTTGTTTTAGGATTCAATCCCTGGAGCCTGTTTGGCGCTCGCAAACTCTGGACATCTACGGGTTACCCATGGCAAGGGCAATTCGTCTCGCTGGTGCGAATCAAAGACTGGTTACAGTTGCTGGGCTTGGAACCGGCGTCCGGGCAACTGGCTTGTTACATTCCGCCCTGTGAGACGGAGAAGTGGCAACGCAGATTTCGTTTTCTGGAGCCTGTTGGTGATCGCTGGTGGGGGGTGGGGGGTGGCGTTTACATGCTTGAAGCAATCAAGCGGGTACAAGGGGTGCGGCTGATTGCGCCGGCGTGGAGTGACAAGAAAATACCGGAACGCAAGTTCGCAGCCGTTGCACGGTATGAGAAATCACAAACCCAAGCGCAAAATGCAGAGCTTTTCCACGACGTCGCGCGCCGAACCGGCCAGTCAGGTCATTTGCATTTGGTGAAATAAATATGGTCGAAATTTATACCGATGGTGCCTGTAAAGGCAATCCTGGTGTCGGTGGATGGGGCGCAATTCTGCGTTTTGGCGGGACCGAAAGAGAGTTGTTCGGCGGCGTTGCCAACACCACGAATAACCGCATGGAAATGACTGCGGTGATCGAAGCGCTGCGGGTGCTTTCGCGGTCATGCGACGCCATCGTTTTTACCGATTCATCCTATGTGCAAAAAGGCATCAGTGAGTGGATCCATGGCTGGAAACGTAACGGGTGGAAGACCGCTGACAAGAAACCGGTGAAGAATGCCGACCTGTGGCAAGTGCTTGATGAGCTTGCCGCAGGGCACAAGATCGAATGGCGGTGGGTGAGGGGCCACGCAGGGCACCCCGAGAACGAGCGTGCAGATCTGCTTGCCAATCGTGGTGTTGAGTCCTTATTGGCGAATTCATCCAAAGCGGCAATATGAGCCGCCAGGTTGTCCTCGATACCGAAACCACCGGACTCGATCCCGCATCAGGCCACCGCATCATCGAAATCGCCTGCGTGGAAATGGTCAATCGCCGCTTAACGAGAAACAATTTCTTCAAGCGCGTTCATCCTGAACGGGAGATCGACAAGGGCGCGACCGATGTGCACGGCATTACGCTGGAAGATCTTGCCCATGAGCCCAAGTTTGCAGAGATTGCAGATGAGTTTTTGACCTATGTGGCTGGTGCTGAACTCATTATTCATAATGCCCCGTTTGACGTGGGTTTTTTGAATGCTGAGCTGCGTCGACTTAAAAAACCGCCGGTGACTGCCAATTGCACCATTACCGACACGCTGGCGATGGCGAAGGACTTGCACCCTGGTAAGCGCAATAACCTTGATGCCCTCTGTGATCGGTATCAGGTGGATAACAGCGCGCGCACCGTCCACGGCGCGCTGCTTGATGCGGAGTTGTTATCGGATGTCTACATCGCCATGACGCGTGGCCAGGACAGCTTGGCCATCGGTATCGACGCTTCAAACGGCGTCGAAAAAATTAACGTCGCGATAACAGCGCGCCCGGCGACGTTAAACGTGCTGCGCGCCGATAGTGACGAATTAAAGCGCCACGCCGCCCAAGTCGATGCAATCAACGAAGCAAGCGGCGGCAGGGCCGTTTGGGTGTCGTTGAGAGACGAAAACAGCGCTTGCAGCTAACTGCTTCAGTAAGCAGCGTGTCTGTGCAAGCTGTCTGATTTGCTAAATTTCCAGCATTTGCCCACTCAAGCTTGTCTGGCTTGCGTGTTTCACATACTATGTTGGCAGATTGCTTGAAAAAAGCCTTGTAAGCCATTGAATGTTAATTGCAAATTTTTTGTAAATTAATGGTAAATCGTTTTGTTAATTCTTGTCAACGATGGGCTTTTTCATATCAATACCGGCCCGTGTCGTAGACAATGATGCGCAATGTAAACATCGACTTGGCTGTGGCACTCGTATCGGCAGTCATCTGAAAATGGAGACATAAAAAATGCAACAAGTAACCAGACAACTATTCTCAATCGTCGCCCTGACGATAGTGTTTGTTACCAGCATGCACGACGCAACAGCGCAAAAAACAGTAAGCAACACCTCAGCTGTCGGTGCCAACCCTCTGCAAGTCAAATTGGTTCGGTCAAAGGTTGTATTGGAGAGCGGTCAAGAAGTCACGCAAAGTGCTGCGGTCGCTAAACCTGGCGAAATCATCGAGGATGTTGCTACGTATATTAATACAGCCAAGTTCGCGTTGAAAAACGTCGAAGCGACCTTGCCGGTTCCAACAAATACTGAACTCGTCATGGCGAGCGTGAAACCGGCCACTGCAAAAGCCAGCATTGATGGCAAGAATTTTTCAAGAATCCCGCTCACCCGCAAGGTGCGCCAGCCCAATGGCGTAGAGGTCGAGCAGCCAGTACCGCTTAGCGAGTATCGATACCTGCGCTGGTATCCAGGCGAGCTTCTACCGGATAAGCCACTGTCTTTTTCCGCACGCTTTAAGGTCGCGGATAGTCAGGTTGTCACCGGCAACGCCGCAAAATAATGCGCCGCGCACAAAAAATCCAAATAACTTTTCCTTAATCAGTACTGACCCACGACCCTCGGAGTATTTTCATGAACCTCAACACCGCAGTCCGGCCCGCAAATAATCGAGGGTTGTTTTTTGCCCTGTTGGCACTTTTGGTATTTTGCGTAATGGCGGCGCACACCCCGAGCGCCAGTGCGGTACCGGCGCCCGCGAATTCTGTCATTGGCAACCAGGCGTCCGCTACTTACGTGGACAACACGGCGACCACTCGTACCTCAACCTCGAATACGGTGCAAACGACCGTCGCGCAAGTAAAGAGCTTCACGCTCACGCAGACCGGTATGAAATCGGTCTCGCCGAATCAGCAGGTTTGCTATCCGCATACGATTACCAATACCGGTAATGGTTCCGACACTTATGCGCTCAATCCTCCCACCACGGGCGGCATGTTTGCGCATACCGGTCTGGTCTACTATATCGACGCCGATCAAAACGGCACACCGGATAACGGTACCGCCATCACTTCCAGTGGCCCGATTACTTCCGCGCTGTCATTCAATTTTGTCGTCTGCGGCACCACGCCAGTTGCAGCGACGGTGGGTCAGCAAGGAACGATCACGGTCTCGGCAACGGATACAAATGCACCAGCAGCCACTACGATTAGCAGAACCGATACCACCACCATCGCCGTTGCGTCGATTACAGTTCAGAAGAAGTTGTCCAGCGTCCCACCTCCTGGCTACACGCCGGTGCCGTCGGGTGGAAGTCCGAATGCTGGTCCGCTCTACGTGATTCTCGAGTATGTCAATAGCGGTACCGTTGCGGGCAGCAACCTGCTGGTTAGTGATGCACTGCCGTCCGGATGGCTTTATGTGCCGGGTAGCGGTCGTTGGAGCGGCAGTGGCGCGACGCCATTGACCGATCCCGCCCTTGGCGATCCGGTGGGGATTTTGTATAGTGCGCCGACGACGGCGATCAGTGGCACCGTTGCCGCAACGGTCGCAACCGTGGCCGGCTCTACGTCCGGAAATGTTTACTTCCAGATAACGATTGCGCCAAATTTGGCGGTGACAGTTCCGGCCAATCAGCCAGTAACGACCAATACCGCGACGTACCAGTATTCCTATACCTACGTCGATTCTTTCGGGATGACGCAGACCGTCAACGTGCCTTCGGCAAATACCAACAGTGTTCTCTACTCCGTGGTGCAGGCCGCTGGCGTAGTCGCGAACGGCTCGTCAACGACGACCGGGATTACCGATAACGAACCAGTGACGGTGCCGAGTGCAGCACCCGGCCAGACCATCACCTGGACCGACTACATCTGGAATACTGGCAACGGCGCAGATAGCTTCGACGTTTCGATTCTTAATACTCCGCTCAACGGATCTGCATGCAGCCCGGCAAACAATGCAGCGATTGGCCAATGTACGTTCCCGGCTAATACGACTTTCCAAATCCTGGCTTCAGGCGGCGCAACCACGCTATTGGACAGCAACGGTAACTCGACGCCCGACACCGGCGTGATTCCGGTGCCAAGCGGCGGCACCTGCGCGGCACCGTATATCGTGAGTAGTTCAGTGCCTCTGCGCTGCGGCTATGCAGTCGTCATCAGTGCCACGCTGCCGATCACTGCCGCCCCAGGCAACAACGGTGGCAATGGCTATCAGGTGACGGTAGCGGGAACCTCGTTCTTCAATAACACCGTCACAGAAACCGTTCCTGATCGCCTGACCACCATCAGCGCGAATAGCGTCGACCTGACCAACAATCTGTCTGTGCTAGGCGGTGCGACTGTCACCAACGGCCTCGGCCCGGACAACATGGCGGTCATCACGACAAATTCGGTGACGCCCGCTGTCGCGACGACGACCACGACCCGATTCCAGTTGTTCGTCAACAATACAAGTACACTCGCGCAGATTTATAACTTGAGTTCGTTATATATCTCGGTGCCGACAGGTACCGGCATCGCCAATCCCCCGACTGGCTGGACTGTCGCGTTCAAACTTGATGGCGGTGCAGGTAATTGTTCCACGACAACGGGTGCTGCGATCACCTCAACCGGGGCGACGCCGATTGTTGCTGGCGGTAACCGCCTGATTTGTGCCGAGGTGACGGTACCTCCGAGCAATACCGGTGCAATGGGAACGCCAACTTACGCGGCACCTGGCGCATACGTGATTCAGTTCCGTGTCCAGCAACAGTCCGACGCAACGGTGTTCGATAGCAAGCGCGACCAGATCACCATTCTGCCAGTCCGCAATGTGACGATTACACCCAATGGCGCGCAAAGCACGGTGCCGGGCGGCGCTGTCAGCTACACCCATGTACTCACCAACAATGGCAATGTAAACGAGCCGATCACGTTCCCCACTGCCGCGTTCCTGACCGACAGTCAAGTACCGACCTATGCATGGAGCTCGACTGCGTACATCGATACCAACCTGAATGGTGTGCTGGATATTGGTACCGACACGCCGATTGTTGCCGGCACTACTACGTTCACATTGCCACCGAACGGCACGCAAGTTGTTTTCGTACGCGTCAATGCACCTGCGATGGCAGGCAGTCCGCCCAACCTGACGACCATCACGGCGACCTACAACGCTGGTGGCAGCACCGCGTCGGCGAGTGACCTGACGACGTTGACGGATGGTTTGAAGCTCGATAAGTACCAGCAGTTACCCGCAGGTACTGGCTCCTGCACGACCATACCTGCGACGACGTTGACAGGTAGCACGCCGAACGCGCCATGGAGCAATATGGCAATCGCAGCAAGCGCGAACACGGTACCGGGCAAGTGTATTTCGTACTTGATTGTCGGCACCAACACCTCTGGGTCAAATATTACCAACATCAACATTTCCGATGTGGTCCCGCCGAACACCAAACTCGAAACCGGTTGCGGTGTGCCGACTGTTACCGGGCCAGTTGCGGTAACGGGCGGCCCGTATGTGAACGGATTCACCGGTGCGGTATCGGCTGCATCGTCTCCGCTGGCGACCACTCCCGTGCCGCCAACAGGAACTTTCACCTTGCAGTTTTGCGTGAAGATTAACGACGTGTAATGGAAGTCGGCCCGTTTGCCTAACTGCCGACAGGATTGCCTGGCGCAAGGACGGGAGGGGTGACCCTCCCGTTTTGCGATGCGCGATACGGCTGGATCAAGTCGTGTGCCTTGCGAGATGTGAACATTTGTAGTGCGTGCAGAAAGCGTGACGGGTGTCACAGTGTTTGAAGGGCCAGCAGGCTAAAGTGAATTGATGATTTACCGGTGTCAAACCCCAGATCTGCAACGAGCATTTAATCGCCTTTCCGCAAGGCTTCTATGCGTGTTCGCGCTTCACGGGGTCTTGCTGGCTGGCGCGACGCTCGCGCAAGCAGCGATTCCGGCGGCAGGCACGATTATTCCGAATATCGCGACCAGCACCCAGCAGGTCGGCGCAACTTTGCAGAGCGCGTCAACCAATACGGTACAAACCACCGTCGGGCCAGCGACCTTGTCGCAGTCGTCACTGACCAAAAGTTTTGCAGCTTCCGCGATTTCGCTGGGCGGCAGTACGGCGCTAAGTTTTCTTATCACCAACGCCACGGGTAATCCGGCGCAATCGGGAATGGCGTTTGTTGATACCCTGCCAAGCGGTCTGCGCCTCACCGTTGGCGCAACGGCAACGGTGTCAGGTGCCGGCTGCGCGGCGAACGTGATGCTCGCGGCACCTTCTACCGTCAACGTATCCGCTGTAACGATGAGTGCTGGCACCGCATCGTGCGTCGTAACAGTCAATGGCGTCACCAACACTGGAGTGGGCAATCCTGCTTGTGCGGCCAACCCTGCCGGGTTCACCAACGGCTCCGCCGCGATCTCCGGACTCGTTAATCTAGTGAATGCAGTGACCAATCAATGCCTGGTTGTGACCGCACAAAACGGATTCCTCGCCAGCAGCCAGACTACCGTACTCTCGCCGGGCGCCACCTACGCATTTCCGCACACGCTGTTTAACGGGCCACTCGCAGACACCTACAACATCACGACGACCAACCTTGCTGGTACGTTCAATTTTTCAAACATCCAGATTTTTGCCGATGCCAATGGCGATGGCGTGCCCGACAGCACAATTCAGCTGACTGGAAATATCAATCTAGTGCCCAATCAATCGATCAAATTTGTCGTCGTGGTCACCGTCCCGCCGTCGGCGGCAGGGGGAACCAACGACGAGCTGCATGTCACAGCAACGAGTACGCTGCCGGGTCGCCTGCCCATTGCGCCCAATGTCGATCACGTTGATGTGTTTGCGGGCGCGCCTGCGCCGCCAAATCTCGACGTTACGCTGGTTAAATGGCTCAGCCAGAATTTCGGCGTGTCGCCCAGCGGTCGGTACAGCATAACGATTCGTTATGCGAACGTGGGCAATATCGATGGCGCAAAAACCGGTGTGCAGATTTCGGATACGCTGCCAGCAGGTATGACGCTGGCACCTGGAAGCCTGCGCGTAAGACCCATTCCAGGCGCGCCGGTCAGTCTGCCGGGTACCGCTGGTGCGACCATGATCAACGGTGTCGTCGCGACCTATACAGCGTCCGCAGGCAATATTGCGGTGCTGTTTTCCAGCTTGAAGCCCGGCGACGAAGGATTCGTTGAGTTTGAGGTAAACATCGCCGCCGGAATTGCTGTCGATAGCGTTTTGCAAAATACTGCGCAGGTCACGTGGCTTAACGATACGGGCATTCCGGTTACACCGCGAGTGTCGAACACTGTCGACTTTCGCGTGACCAGCGCAGAAGGCATCACGTTGACCGGCGAGACCATCCCAAAAGCAGATCCGGGTAGCACGGTTGTGTTTGAAAACGTCCTCACCAATCGCAGTGGTCGGACGGATACGTTCGATATCACGCTGACTGGCTCGAATTATCCAGCGGGAACGGTGTTCAAGCTCTATAAACCAGACGGTGTTACGCTACTTGGCGAGTCCAATGGCAACGGTATTGTTGACACAGGGCCGGTGGCGGCAGGTGCAAGCTATCGCATCATCGTCAAGGCTGCGTTACCGAATGGCTCGGCCGGCGGGCCGTATATTGTCGCAAAAAATGCGCAGTCGATTTCCAATCTCTTGGTGCGCGCGACAGACAATGATGTGGTCACCACCATCGGCGTGGTTTGCCGCGTGCTGCTGGAGCCGAACAATACGGGGCGCGTCGCACCGGGTGGCGCTATTACCTATTCGCACGTGCTGACCAACGTCGGCAATTGCACCGAGACAATTACGGTTGCCGCGAATTTCCTGACCAATCTTGCGCCAGGCTGGACAGCACAGGTGTATGTCGATAATCCGGTTGGGGGTGGGCAGTCAATTGCAGGCGTGCTCGACGCCACCGACGCGGCGCTGTCGGCCGCGTCGACGATCACGTTGCCACCGGGCGGTCGAATCGTATTTCTGAATCGCGTCACCGCGCCGACAACGGCGACCAATGGCAGCAGCAATACCAGTACGTTGCGGATCAATGCCGGTGCAAATGGCACGCTGACGGTCAATGACGTTACCACGGTCGCGAATGGATCCACCGGGGAAGTCACCGATGAAATCGTTGGCTACATTGACCCCGGATTCTTGCGCCGCACCGTGTGGGCATTCATCGGTAAGCCACTTTACCTGCGCGCCAACGCGCCATCATGCAATGCCGACCCGACCGTTATCGAGCGTCGCACCATCATCATCACCGGGCCCAACGGCGAGCGTGAAGAAATCATTGCGACCGAAACCGGGCCCGACACCGGACTGTTTGTTGCTGATCCGATTGATGTACGGTTGCCACCAGTGATTGCTGGCGACAAGCTCCTCGAAGGCCGTCCATTCGATACCTATCAGGTCGAACTCGTTGGCTGCGGGAAAAAAATTACCACGACGGTTACGCTTATCGATCCGAACGGGGTAGTGTTTGACAGCCGCACCAATCAAACAATTGGTGGCGCGACGGTTCGCCTTGTTACGTCGAATGGCGGCACTTGCACCAATACAGCGGCGCAGGTTAGCCAACTTGTCGGCGGCCAGATTGCGCCTGCGGCCAATCCCGTCGTTACCGGGTCAGATGGCAGGTACACATTCCCGCTTGTTCCGCCAGGAGATTACTGCTTGTTGGTCACAGCGCCGAACGGCTACACGTGGGTGTCAAAGGTACCCGTGTCGCAGTTGCCCGGCGGACGAAATATTGTTGCGACGGGGCCGACCACGGGTGGCTCCTACGGCGGCCCGTTCCGCCTGGGGTCGGATACCGGTCCCATTATTCTGGATATTCCTGTCGATGGCGGCTTGATCGGCGGCTTGTTTGTGCAAAAGACCGTGCCGCGCTCGATAGTTGAGATTGGAGAGTTCCTCGATTATTCGGTGACGATCAACAACCGGACTGGCTTCGCGCTCGATCAAACCGACGTCATGCTCGCCGACAGTCTTCCATCCGGCTTTACCTATGTCGCCGGGTCCGGACGCAGAGATGCGAAGCCAATTGCCGATCCGCAGGGCGGGGCGGGGCCGCGTCTGGTTTTCAATCTTGGTCGCATGAGCCGCGACCAACAAATTGTCGTGGCCTACCGTGTTCGCGTCGGGCCAGGTTCGATGCAAGGCGACGGTGTCAATCGCGTGGTGGCGACCTATCGAGTTGGCGCAGGCAGCACACTGTTCAGCGAATCAAATACGGCGACGGCGAAAGTGGAAATTGTCGGCGGTGTTTTCTCTGATCGTGCCTACATCATTGGCAAGGTTTTCACTGACTGCAACAACGACCGTGTCCAGACAGCGGCAAGCAAGAATGAAGTGGGCGAAGCCGGCATTCCCGGCGTACGGATATTTCTACAGGACGGTACCAGCGCAATTAGCGACGGCGAAGGTAAATTCAGTTTTTATGGCCTGCTCGCGAAAACACATGTGCTTAAAGTTGATCGGACAACGTTACCAGCAGGCGCAGTCGCCGAAGATTTCGCGTTGCTCTCCAATCGCAATCTTGGCAAGGGCGACAGCCGCATCGTTGACCTTAAGAACGGTGAGTTGCACAAAGCAAATTTTGCGATCAAGGTTTGCAGCGTCGATGTGCTGGCCGACATTACCAGGCGCAGAGCTGCAGCGGTTAGCCAAATAAACGAGGTTGATGGCCGACTCCAGCAGCGGCTGGAAGCCGACCCAAATGTGCGCGCCATTGGCGACGTGAAGGCATTGCCCCGCTGCGGGCAATGCCTTCACGTCGCCAATGGCGCGCACATTTGGATCGGCTTCCAGCCGCTGCTGGAGTCGGCCATCAACCTCGTTTATT
>JBKJMK010000180.1:0-12372 GCA_046596005.1 Usitatibacteraceae bacterium
AAAAAGCGCGCTGGTATCAAAAGCTTTACAGTACCGGCTTTAACGGATCCACGCCACTGCGCGAAGCTGCGTCCCGCGTAGGCCGCTATTTCGCCAATGTGAGGACAGGCATTAACAACGGCATGGACGCGAGCCCGATTCAGTTGTCCTGCCAGCAGAACTTCATGATCCTGAGCACGGACGGCTACTGGAACGGCAATGGTGGGCAAACGATGACTGATGGTACCGCGATTGGTGATAACGACAATTCGTTAGGCACTGGTGCAGGTCAGGTGCCGCGGCCTCTTTATGACGGCGGTACCGGCGCAAGCGGTACGCTTGCGGATGTGACCCAGTATTACTACGCCACCGATTTGCGTCCCGACCTTGCCGACAATGTTCCAACCACCCAAAAAGACACCGCCAGCCATCAGCACATGACGACGTTTACCATCGGGCTGGGATTAGCCGGGCAACTCAAGTTTGAAGGCAACTATGAAACCTCCACGACCGGCGATTTTTTCAAACTAAAACAGGGCATCATCAATTGGCCGGCTCCTGCAGCAGACGCTGAAACGGCACTCGATGACCTCTGGCATGCAGCGGTGAATGGCCGCGGACAATTTTTTAGCGCTCGCGACCCGCAGCAAGTCGTTGAAGGATTGGGCACGACGTTGTCGTTGCTACAGGCCAGAATTGCCTCCGGTGCAGCCGCAGCAACCAGCAACCTGCAGCCCGTCGCTGGAGACAATTTCGCATTCACCGCCGAGTACACGACACAAGAGTGGACAGGCGACCTGAAAGCACGGACCCTCGACCTTAATACTGGTGCACTTTCCACCACTGCCCTATGGTCAGCGCGGACGCTTCTTGAGGCACGCACGGCTTCGTCACGGAATATTTTTACAGCGACCTCCGACGTTGTAAATTTTCCGAATAAGTTGAAGCCTTTTACGTGGACGGGCACAGGCAGCGCATATCCAAGCGATACGACATTGACTACCGCCGAGCAGGGGCTGTTCAACCCCAATCGTCTCGGTCAGTACGCAGGATATAGCCTGGGGCAGCGTAGCACAGCGACGGCGAAGAACCTGGTGAATTTTCTGCGTGGTGACAAGACCTTGTATGACTCGGGCGCGTCTCCCACGCTTGACACCGACCTGTATCGGCCACGCGTTGCGATACTAGGCGACATTATCGATGCACAGCCCGCCTATGTTCGCGTGTCGCCGCTGCCCTACAGTGACCCCGGGCACGCGGCATTCGTACGCTGCACTGACGGTAGTGAAACGGGCTGTCCTTCGGGATTACCGAACAACACCCCGCGTCTCGGAACTGTTTTCGCAGCCGCGAACGATGGCATGCTGCATGCCATCGATACGGACGGAAGCACACCAGGAGCGGAGCGTTGGGCATTTATCCCTAGTATGGTGCTCCCGGAAATGTATCGGCTGGCAGGTACGAATTACGCCACGCAGCACCACTATTACACAGACGGATCACCGGTTGTCGGAGACATTTGTGTCGGCGTGGCCTGCGCTGTTTCAGGCGTTGCCGCGACCGATTGGCGCACGATTTTGGTTGCCGGTTTAAACGCTGGTGGCCGCGGTTTTTATGCATTGGATATTACCAATCCATCGGCCAATGGCATCAAACTTATGTGGGAGTTCAAGGTGCGCGATCCGGCATTGGTATCATGCGCTTTGCCGGTGGTGGGAACCAGCACAGATTGCGACCTGGGCTTTTCGTTTGGCAACCCCATCATTACTAAACGGCGCTCAGATAGCCGTTGGGTCGTGTTGGTGACGTCAGGCTACAACAACGTCAATCCAGGCAGCGGGTCGGGATTTCTGTATGTGCTCGACGCTAAAACGGGTCTGGTTCTCAATAAAATCGGCTTGGCGGCCTCCGCGGCCGGCGTGGCAGGGTCCGCATCGCCTATAGCGTGCTTGCCAGCTTCCGTGCTGCCGCTTTATCCCTACTGTGATTCGGACCCGGTCGGCTTGGCGAAGATAAACAATCGCATAGAGAGCAACGAAACCGACAATACCACTCAGGAGGTTTATGGCGGTGACCTGAAAGGACGTTTGTGGCGCTTCGATCTTACGTCGGCGTCAAATGTCTATCCGGAGGCATTTCTGCTGGCCAATTTGCTGGATGCCGGCGGTATTGGCCAACCGGTTACCACGCGTCCGGAAGTCGGGGTGATTCCGCAGGCCAGCACACCGGCAGTCTTCGTTGCGACCGGCAAATATCTTGGCACGAACGACCCCGGTAATTCGCAGGGGCAGACGGTGTATGCGATCAAGTCCAACCTGTCAACAACGCTTTCCAATCCAAGGGGTGGTGCGCTGGTTTCGCAGACAATTGGGGCGGACCAGACCGTATCAGGAGGCGTCATTCGCACCATCACTTCTTCGAACTCGGTTGACTGGGCAACCAGCAGCGGCTGGTATGTGGATTTGCCCCTCTCAGGTGAGCGTGTGAACGTCGATCCGACCCTGCAAATTGGAACCCTCATCGTCGCTTCCAATATCCCGGAGACAAGTTCGTGCACTGTCGGCGGGTTTTCTTACTTGAATTTCTTTGATTACACATCTGGAAGAGCGCTGGCCACGTCGACAAATTCGGCAGTCTCGCAGAAGATTGCGGGTTCACTGGTTGTGGGTACAAACACCGTGAAATTACCTGGTAACAAGCTGGTGACTATTACGACAACGGCCGACAACAAGCAGCTGACCTTTGATACGCCTCTCAATACAGCCGCGACTGGCGGCAAGCGCGTAAGTTGGCGGGAAATTATCGATCAATGATGGGTTTCGCCGAGCGGAGCCGAACAGTTTCCGACCGGCGCCCAACAATGGCGATCACGCGTCCGCTGATCGCCATTGTTTTCTCCTTCTGCCTTCACGCCACTGTCATGTTGATGGAATCCGTGCCGCAGCCCGCGTTACCTCAACGACAAGAATCGGCACGCGGGATCGATAGACAGGGAGCGCTATTCGTCGTTAGCCTTGGTGGCGGCGCGGCCGATCGCACGAGTTCGAGCAGGGAACGTGAAAGCTCGCTCGCCAGTATTACCACCGCATCTGACTCGACTCGCACTGTTCATCGCGACGCCGATAAGGCGGCTCAAGAGACTGTCAGCTTGAATCGTTACTATCGCATGTCAGAATTGGACGTTCGACCTCTTGCGTCGGTTCAGGTGGAACCGGATTTCCCTCTCGCGGTCAATCCGGGTATCAAGGGCGTTGTGATTGCGCGCTTGCTTGTTAGTCGAAGTGGGCAAGTTGAAAAGGTGCTTCCCCTTCGCGCAACGCCTGCTGGTTTATTCGAAGACGCCGTGGTTAATGCCTTTACGGGGGCGCGCTACACGCCTGGTATACGTGGGGGGCAAGCGGTGCCCGTGCAAATAGATATCGAAATTGAATTTTCGAGCGAGACTCCTCGCTAGTTGGGTCCGTGCAGACCATCGCGCGGCGGGTTATTCAAGCTGCTCGGCAACGGGAACGTAATGTTCTCTTTAATTCCATCCAGCTCCCGCACACTTTTGGCACCCATTATTTTCAGCTTCGCAATAACATCTCGCACCAACACATCGGGTGCCGAAGCGCCTGAGGTGACGCCGATGCGCTTTTTCCCGGCGATCCATTCCTCTTTCAGTTCCTCTGCGCTATCGACCTGATAAGTCGTACAGCCGAGCGTGTCAGCAAGCTCGCGTAACCGATTGGTATTGGAACTACTGCGCGAACCGACCACAATAACTACTTCCACCTGCGGCGCCATGAATTTGACCGCATCCTGCCGGTTTTGGGTCGCATAGCAAATGTCATCCTGTTTTGGGCCGATGATGTGCGGGAACTTACGTTTGAGGGCGTCAATTACTTTTTGGCAGTCATCAACCGACAGGGTCGTCTGCGAAACAAACGTGAGTTTGGTGTTCTCGCGAACGCTGAGATTTTCCACGTCGCCCTCGGTTTCAACAAGGTACATGCCAGTTTCCGACTGCCCCATCGTGCCTTCTACTTCGGGGTGACCATCGTGGCCGATCATGATGATGTCGTAGCCTTCCTGGCGGCGTTTCATGACTTCCACATGAACCTTCTTTACCAGTGGGCAGGTGGCGTCGAAGACGCGAAAACCCCGTTCGTCGGCCTCTTTGCGCACAGCCTTGGAAACCCCATGTGCGCTGAACACCAACGTGGCACCGCGCGGCACATCAGCCAAGTCTTCGATGAAAACGGCGCCTTTCTGGCGCAGGTCATCAACAACAAATTTGTTATGAACGATTTCGTGGCGGACATAAATTGGACGGCCGTGTTTTTCCAACGCACGCTCGACGATTTCGATGGCGCGATCAACGCCGGCACAAAAGCCACGTGGGTTGGCGAGAAGGATTTCGGGTTCACTCATGTGGGGTATGTATCGAGAGGCAATCAAGATTTATTGAAACTCCAGCATTGGCGAGCTTTATGGCGACTTTATTGCCTGAAAAGCGCGCCAATGCTAGAGTTTCGGCATGCTAAGGATATTCCAAACCGCTCCTGATTCTGTGGATCGGTGTCGTTATGATAGTCCGCATTTCCCTGAAGTCATTTGCACAGTTCGTCATGCCACCGCAGGCTTGCGAAAAGAATCGAATATCAACAGACCCGCGCCGACGCAAATAGCAGAATCAGCAACGTTGAACGCTGGCCAAAAATATCCGGCTGCATGCCACTGCACAAAATCGATCACGTAGCCATGCACGACACGGTCATAAAGATTTCCAAACGCACCCCCGAGCACCAGCGCCAGCGCGATGGATAACACGCGGTTTGACTGGTTGTTTTTTAGCATCCATAACAGCACACCAGAAATCGTGACGGTCACAACAATAAAAAATTCGCGTTGCCAGCCGGACGCGCCCGCCAGAAAACTGAACGCCGCCCCCGTGTTGTGCGCCAACACCAGATTGAACCAGGAGAAAATAAATTTCGATTCGCCGTACTGGAAGTTGGCCGTGACGGCTTGCTTGGTGACCTGATCGAGCACGAGAACGACAAAGCTGATCCAGAGCCAATAGAGCCACTTTAGTCCAGCACCTTGATTACGCATAAAAACGTTTTTCACCTTCACCGAATAGATTGCTCACGCAGCGTCCGCAGATAGTTGGGTGTTCCGTGTTCGACCCGACATCGCTGCGAAAATGCCAACAACGTTCGCATTTCTCATGCGCGCTTGCAGTTACGGTCATACGCAGCGGGCTATCCGTCGCAACACTATTGGCAACGGCGCTCGAAGTAATCATGACGAAGCGTAGGTCATCACCAAGAGTCGTCAGCAAATCGAAGTCATTTCCGGCGGCTGAAATTACAAGCTCACCTTGTAACGACGAGCCAATATTACCCGCTGCGCGCTGCTCTTCAATACTCTTTAGCGCCAGTGAGCGCTGCTCACGCAATCTCGACCACTTTTCCCTCAACGCGACAGTCCCGTTAGTTGAGGGTAACGTGTGGTGCTCATGCAAAAAAACGCTGCCGGGCTGGTCAACATACAGCGTGCTCCAGATCTCCTCAGCTGTGAACGACAACACCGGCGCGATCAATCGCGTCAACGTTTGCAGAATATGATGTAACGCTGTCTGTGCTGCACGCCGTGGCTTGGACTTGGCGGCCGACGTGTAAAGCCGGTCCTTAAGTATGTCCAGATAAAACCCGCCCAGATCTTCGGAGCAGAATTTTTGAATTGCCTGCATCGCAGGTTGGAATTCATATTTCTCAAAATGAGACAACACTTTTTTCTGCAAATCTGCCGTCAAAACTAAAACGTAACGATCAATTTCCAGCCAGTCTTCAATTGGCAGAGCATCTTTCTGCAAATCGAAGTCCGCAGTGTTTGCCAGCAGAAAACGCAATGTATTGCGAATGCGTCGATAGCTTTCAACGACGCGTTTGAGAATTTCATCCGAGATAGTCAGCTCACCACTGTAATCGGTGAGACCAACCCAGAGTCGCAAAATCTCCGCACCGAGCATCTCTGAAATCTTGCGTGGTGCAACGGCATTGAAGCCCGACTTAGACATTTTCTTGCCTTCGCCGTCCACCGCGAAGCCATGTGTCAGCAGCGCCTCGTATGGCGCGCGCCCGTTCAGCGCGCAGGACACCAACAGCGACGAGTGAAACCAACCGCGATGCTGATCGGAACCTTCGAGGTAAAGGTCGGCCTGACCGGGTTTGCCGTCGGTTGATGGTTTAACCAGGGCAGGCGTTCTTGCCATCACTGTATTGAAAGTCGAGCCCGAATCGAGCCACACGTCCAGCGTGTCGTTGATCTTGTTATAGTGCGCGGCCTCAGCGCCGAGCAATTCTTCTGCGGTGATGCGCCGCCAGACTTCGATACCTTCTTTTTCTACACGACTGGCAACGGTTTCCAGCAGTTCCAGCGTGCGCGGATGCAGTTCACCCGTTTCCTTGTGCAGGAAAAACGGAATCGGCGTACCCCAATTGCGCTGCCGCGAGATGCACCAGTCAGGACGATTCGCGATCATGCCGTACAGGCGCGCCTTGCCCCACTCTGGGTAGAAGGTCGTCGCATCAATTGCGGCCAGCGCCAATTCACGTAATGTTTTTTCTTCGCCATTGGCCGTCATATCCATCCCCACAAACCACTGCGCGGTGGCGCGAAACACGGTCGGCGTTTTATGGCGCCAGCAATGCGGGTAGGAGTGCTTGAAATTTTCGGTATGAAACAGCGCACCGGCCGCTTCAATCGTTTTTACGATCTCGGGTTGCGCTTTCCAGATGTTCAAGCCGCCGAACAAAGGCAGAGTGGACACATACTGACCATTGCCCATCACGGGATTCAGGATTTCCTCATTTGTCATCCCGTAACGTTTGCACGAATTGAAATCGTCCACGCCGTATGCAGGTGAGGAGTGAACGATGCCGGTACCGGTATCGAGGGTGACGTAGTCGGCAAGATGCATTGGCGAGACGCGATCAAAGAACGGATGCGTGAAGGCAATTTTTTCCAACACTTGACCTTTGGTGATGGCGACAACTTTGCCCTCTAGCGCATAGGACTTGAGGCACGCTTCGACGCGCACCTCGGCTAACACCAAACATCCACGCCGTGTTTGGACGAGCGCATAGTCAAACTCAGCGTGCACGTTCAATGCTTGATTTGCAGGAATCGTCCACGGCGTGGTCGTCCAGATCACCGCGTAGATAGGACCGTCGGGCAATTTCGCCAATCCGAACGCTGCGGCAAGTTTGTCGCGTTCCGCTTCCACAATCGGGAAGCCAACATCAATCGCAATCGAAGTTTTGTCTTCGTACTCAACCTCAGCTTCGGCTAGCGCGGAATGGCAATCAAAACACCAGTTCACCGGCTTCAACCCGCGATAGACATATCCGCGCTCGAACAATTTACCCAGCGTGCGTATCTCCGCCGCCTCAGTTGCGAAATCCATCGTCTTGTAAGGATGGTCCCAATCGCCAAGCACACCAAGCCGGATAAAGTCAGCCTTCTGCAACGTGACCTGCGACTCGGCGTGGGCGCGTGCAAATTCCATGACTTTTTCTACAGGCAAATTTTTGCCGTGCTCTTTCTCGACAATAATTTCAATGGGCATGCCGTGGCAATCCCAGCCTGGAACATAAACAGCGTCAAAGCCCGCCATCTGCTTGGACTTGACGACCATGTCTTTCAGAATTTTATTGACTGCATGGCCGACGTGAATGGCTGCATTCGCATAGGGTGGGCCATCGTGCAGGATAAATTTTGGACGGCCCTTGGACTTCTCGCGAATTTTTTCGTAAAGCTTCCGTTGTTGCCAATCCGCGACCCAGCCGGGTTCGCGCTTGGCAAGATCGCCGCGCATGGGAAACGGCGTATCGGGTAAATTCAGCGTACTTTTGTAATCAACTTTCACATCCATCATTAGTCCGATCGCAAAATAATTTTTGCCTTTGATACGTCATCGTGCATCTGAATCTTGAGCGCATCAAGGCTCGTAAAATTTTGTTCGTCGCGGATTTTTTCGATGAATGTGCAGGCCAGACGTTTGCCATAAACGTCCGCTGCAAAATCGAACAGGAAGACTTCCAGTTGGTGGCGGCCATCGACTGAGACCACCGGATTGGTACCAAGATTGGCGACCCCGTTGAGGACGCTCCCAGTCTTGATTCTTTCAATCCCCGCCACTCCCTCGAGCCCGCGAGTTACAAGCTTGCATTGTACTGCAAACACACCTGATAGGGCAGGTGAGCGACGCGTCAGCGTGATATTTGCGGTCGGAAAGCCGAGCGTGCGACCGAGCTTTTTACCGTGTGTCACGCGGCCAATGATGGTGTACGGACGGCCGAGCATGCGCGCGACCGCTTCAAGCGCACCGAAGGACAAGGCATCTCGCACGGCGCTTGAAGAGATTCTCTCAACACCAATGACGACATCGGGCATCGTTTCGACCATGAAGCCGTATTGTGCGCCCGCACGGCGCAGCATATCTGCATCACCGGTACGCTTTGCGCCGAACCGAAAATCCTCACCCACCATGAGCCATCGCACGTTCATTCTCACGAGCGCGGCTACGAAGTCATCGGGAGATTGCGCAGCGAATTTTGTATCAAAGCGCAGCATAAACACATGTTCAACGCCCGTGTCAGAAAGTGCGGCGAGTTTTTCGGTCGTGCTCATCAAGCGCGGCGGCGCAAACGAGGGGTCGTTACGCAGCTTGGCAAAAAATTCGCGTGGCAGTGGATAAAACGTCATTGCCGCGAAAGCCAACCTGTGCTCTCGGGCAGCCTCAATGCAGGATGCCAAAATAGCCTGATGGCCGCGATGAACGCCGTCGAAATTGCCGATTGCCAGCGCCAGTGGCGCGCCGACCGGAGCTAGCGCGCGATGCAGCCTCATCTTCATGCGAGACGCTTGGAGAATTGGCCAAGCCGGAAACCCATTGCCCAAAGACTGGCGAAATAGGTGAATGCGCCAGCGCAGATGATGAGGGCCAGTCGCCAGCATTTTGCTATCGTTGTGGACGTCAGCCATTCGCTGTCGGTGCCCGATATCCAAAACAACACGACACCCATCGCATAAAGCGCCACCGCTATTTTCAGTACGAAGGCCAGCCATTCTGGTTGCGGCACAAAGATGCCGTCCCGGCGCATAAAAAAGTACAACAATCCAGCGTTGACACAAGCGCCTAACCCGATTGAGAGCGCCAGACCCGCGTGCTGGAACAAGGGCACGAAAGCGAGGTTGAATAGTTGAGTGACGGCTAAGGTGAAGATGGCAATTTTTACGGGTGTCTTGACATTTTGCCGAGCGTAAAAACCGGGGGCGAGAATTTTCACAAGGATGATACCCGTCAACCCCACTGAGTACGCGACCAACGCTGAGCGCGTCAGCAGAACGTCCTGCGCACCAAACTCGCCATGCTGAAAGATCGTTGCAATCAGCGGCGTTGCAAGCATTGCCAGCGCGACGGCCGCGGGCAATGTCAGTAGCAGCGTAAGTCGCAGACCCCAATCGAGCAACTTGGAATACTCGGCCGCATTCTCCTCGGCATGGTGTTTAACCAAAGACGGCAGCAAAACTGTGCCCAGGGCAACACCAAGGAGCGCGGATGGAAACTCCATCAACCTGTCTGCTGCCGTGAGCCACGAGACTGAGCCAGTTTGAAGAAACGACGCGATCTGTGTATTGAGTAATAGCGAGATCTGCGCAACGGAAACGCCCAGCACGGCTGGTGCCATCAGCGCCAGCACGCGCATTACGCCTGCATCTTTTCGGAGTTTCCATGCAGAAAGCGAAATACGCGGCAGCATGTTGATTTTGCGCAGGGCCGGGATTTGAAACGCGAGTTGCACAATGCCGCCAAGCAAGGTGCCCCATGCCAGCGCGAGAATTGGCGGGTTGACGTGTGGCGCAAGAAACAGCGCGCAGCCGATGACCGAGAGGTTAAGCAATACAGGCGTAAACGCGGGCGTCTTGAAGGCGCTGAAACTATTGAGAATACCGGCAGCCAGCGCGATGAGGGAAATAAAGAAAATGTACGGAAAGGTAATTCTCACGAGTTGGGTCGTGAGGGCAAATTTTTCCGGGTCTGCAGCAAATCCGGACGCCGTAACATAGACAAGGATCGGGGCTAGGATCACGCCGATCAACGTTACAATAAAAAGAGTGAGCGCGAGTACGCTGGCAATACGGCCAGCCAGCAATCGGGTTTCAGTTTCGCCGCGCTTTGTTTTGTACTCTGCGAATACGGGTACAAACGCCTGGCTGAACGCGCCTTCGGCAAACAGTCGGCGGAGCAAATTGGGGATGCGCCATGCAACCTGGAATGCGTCCATGGCCGCGCTGGCGCCAAAAAGATTAAAGCCGATGATTTCGCGAATCAGACCAGTGATGCGCGACAGGAAGGTCATCGCGGAGACTGATAAAGCGGCCCTAAGTAAGTTCATGCAGGTTCGTGCAAACGTAAAAGAAGGTTCAGGAACGAATGTGCAAGCCAAAACCCCAGCAAAATCAGCGAGTTTGCTTTTTCGAAGGGCTGCGCTATAATACTCGGCTTCCCGCAAATTTCATCGCAAGAATCTGGAAAAATCATGGCAAATACCAAACAAGCCGCCAAGCGCGCACGTCAAGCCGTCAAACAACGTGGTCATAACATGGGTCAGCGTTCCGAACTTCGCACCGCGATTAAAAAGGTGAGAGTTGCCGTGGCCGCAGGCGACAAGGCAACGGCTGAGGCTGTATTCAAGTCTTCTGTTTCGACGATCGATTCCATCGCTGATAAAAATATTATTCACAAAAACAAGGCTGCTCGTCATAAGAGCCGTCTTTCCGCCGCGATCAAAGCAATCGGCGCAACCAGCCAGGCCGCAGCGCAAGCGTAAGTCACCCGCATATGTCGCAAGGGGTTAGCTTCAACCCCGCCCGCGCCATCACCGCCGATTTCGTGCCCTTCGCTGGCGCGGTGTAAATCGGCGGTTTTCTTTTGTTCGTTCGATTCTGAGCTATGTGACCAGCGTTTCCAGCGCGCTTCCGGGCAGCGGGCAGTAGTCATCGCTTGAAGGGGCGGTCGGATCAATCACGACCAGTTCATTGTCAGTCGCAAAATCCAGTAAAAAACGATACGCGCGCGGCTCAGCCTCCTCCAGGGCAGGCTCCACGACGACGCAACTCACGCCGTCTAACATCATTGGCCGTACAAACGAGGAGTAGCGCATCTGTCGGTCCCGACCAAACGTGGACATGATGCCGCAAAGACGCTCGGACCAATCGCTCGGGCGAAAGGCGCGCCCGGCAAGGGTAACGCCTTGAATCACAATACGGTGAGGGGCCGGAACGGGGTTGGCCGGGGGCGACATTTGGCTGGTAACTGGCGACGAGAGTGAGGGTGACGGGAGGCGCGCAAAATTTAGGCCTCGCCCAGTACTCAATTATAACTTTGTCGCTTTGAAACGGCGTCAAATGTTGCACTGCAAACAAGATTGCCATATAGTTATTTTCCGAATATCAGGCGGCGGTCCGCGCGAGACCGCCGTTGTCTTTTATGGCCGCCGGTAACTTTTGAGGCTGCTTTCATCCCTGAAGTCGCATTACAGGCTCAAATGCGCGGGAGTTCCAATTAAGTCTCGCTACAGAGAGGGCGATTCAATGTTGTCAATTCACCAGATGAATACCTACAAACCGCTGGCCGTCTCGTTCAGCCACGGCGAGGGCGCATGGCTATACACTACCGATGGCAGGAAGGTGCTGGATTCACTCGCCGGTATTGCAGTGTCCGGCCTGGGTCATGCGCACCCAAAGCTCGTCAAAAGTATTGCCGAGCAGGCTGGTCGCATCATCCATACGTCAAATTTGGTTGATATTCCTGAGCAGGCCGCGCTCGCCGACAAACTTTGTGCGTTGGCAGAAATGGACAATGTTTTTTTTGCCAACTCGGGTGCCGAAGCCAATGAATGCGCCATTAAGCTTGCACGCTTGTACGGTCATCAGCGAGGCATCGCCAGCCCGCAAATCATCGTGATGGAACATGCCTGGCATGGCAGGACGCTCGCGACGTTGGCCGCGACCGGATCAAGGAAGGCACAAGCCGGTTTTGAGCCACTCGTTGGCGGATTTATTCGCGTACCCTACAACGACTTCGACGCAGTGCGGGCGATTGCAACGCACAACAAAGACGTTGTTGCAGTACTCGCCGAAGTGGTGCAAGGCGAAGGGGGGATCGTCGAGGCGCGCGCCGACTACCTGCGCCAGTTGCGCGACCTGTGCACGCAGAAAGAATGGTTTTTGATGATCGACGAAGTACAGTCGGGCATCGGCCGGACCGGCAAGTGGTTTGCGCATCAATGGGCGGGCATCACCCCGGATGTGATGCCACTGGCCAAGGGTTTGGGATCC
>JBKJMK010000187.1:0-3856 GCA_046596005.1 Usitatibacteraceae bacterium
TGAAACGCAATGGGGCAGCAGCCTGCGTCCGGTTGCCGACGTGGCTGTTGTGCAGGCTGTGAAGGGCGGCGATACCTCGCTGCTGCCCGCGTTTGAATTGCCCCCGATTGAGTCAGGCTTCAAGGACACCGTAGAGCGGCCATTGTTTTTGCCAACGCGGCGCCCAATACCTGTCGCTACGGGTGTCGTCCAGCCGATGATGAAAAAAGGTCAGTTCAGGCTTGCCGGCACTGTCGTAAACCAGAGCATGCCGTATGCATTTTTGGTGGAAATTTCCACGGGTAAAGGCATGCGTGTGGCGAAGGGCTCTGAAATTGTATCCAGCGGTATTTCCGTTGCGTCGATAGATGCCGTGCGTGTCGTTCTCAAGCAGGGCGATGAGACCGAGGAACTAACGCTGCGCACCGCATCGTCGCCACCGCCACCTGCAGCGCCGGTCGTGTTTCCCGGTGCTGGTGTGCCTGGGGCGGTCCAAAGACCACCGCCATCGGGCGTTGTGGTTGGCGGCATTCCCACCATGCCCGGTGTCACTGCACCCATGGCACCGGTGCCGGGCGGCAACGCACCAATGATGCCGCAACCGGGATCTTCAGTGCTGCCAGGTTTCGTACAATCGCCGCCCGGTGCCACGCCTAACCCAGCGCAAGCGAACCCGACCGATAGCGCCGTCGGTGCCCAGCGCCGTCGCCGCTTTCCGAATGTGCCACAGCAATGAAGTACAATATTTTTACTGGCGAAACTCTAGCATTGGCGGGACTTCCAAGCCAAAAGTGTCATGTGAACCGCACCGATGCTAGGAATTTGTTGAATTTATCTTGGCAAACTCGTTCCAACGACGTTGCCCCGAATATTTCTATAATGAGTCCGAACTGTGAACACTAACACTCGCCATCTGCGCAATGCGTCCATCCCGCTTGGCCTACCCGGTGTTCGAACGGGCGTCCTCTGGGTCGCTTTGGCGCTCGCGCTCAGCGGCTGTGCGGCGATACAGGAGCTAACAACAGAGAAACCAGCCGTACCTGTTGGCACCGAGTCGAAACTGCGGCCCGGTCCGATGCCGCCAACAAAGATGGCGACTACTGCGTCACCATCGGTCGTGCCGACAGGTCCCGCAACCGTCGCGGCCACCGATCCACTGCGTGAAACCGCCCGCACCTACGTAGGCACCGGTAACTTCGTCAATCAGAAACCACTTGCGCCATCCGCGCCAACCGGACCTGAGGAATTCACGTTGAATTTCGAAGATCTGGATATTCGCCAGATTGTGCAATATATCCTGGGCGATTATCTCAAGGAGTTTTTCACAATCCACCCCCTGACGTCGGGCAAAGCGACGATACGCACTTCCAAAGCAGTATCGAAGCAGGATTTGCTGCCGATCCTCGAGGGGCTCTTGCGCGATGCCGGGCAAGTGATGTTGAAAGAAGAGGGCATGTACAAGATCAGGCCGGCGGCGCTTGGCATAAAGGGCTCGGTGTCGCCAATACTGGGCGGCGTCGATAAACCGCTGCCAACTGGCTATACACCGCTGGTCGTGCAGCTGAAATATGTAGGTGTGACCGATATGGCGCGCATTTTATTGCCCTATCAAGCCGACCCTGCATCCGTGCAGCAAGACGCAATCCGAAACCTGCTGACCATTACCGGCACGCAACGTGAATTGCGCCACCTGCTCGACATCATCGAATTGTTCGACGTTGACTTCCTCGCGGGCTATTCGATTGGCTTGTATCCACTATCAACCGATGTGAAAGCGCTGGGCGGAGATCTTGATCGCATTTTTGGCGCGGGTGCGCAGAGTCCGCTCGCCGGTATCGTCAAATACATACCCATCGAGCGATTGAATGCATTGCTGGTGGTGACCACCCAGCCGCGTTACCTCGAAGAAGCCAAGAAATGGATCGAACGACTTGATAAAGGCGGTGGCGTTGCTGGGGGATTACGCTTGAATGTGTATCCAGTGCAGCATGGCAAGGCCGAAAAATTGGCGCAGCTTTTGAGCGAAGTTTATGGCAACAAGCAGGGCGGAAGTACCGCGCCCACGTTGGCGCCCGGTCAGCGCCCGGCGCAAATTACCACCCCCACCGCGCCGGGCAGCCCTGTTGCCCCGCAAACACCACTGCAGTCGGCACTCCAGTCACTTGTTTCGTTTGCAGGCGGCGGGGTTAGCGTGTCGAAGGATGTTCGCATCATTGCCGATAACGACAATAACGCCTTGCTGATTCTGGCGTCACCTTCCGATTACGAAACCATTCAAAGCGCGCTGCGACAACTCGATGTGCCGAGGCGTCAGGTTTCGGTTGAGGTGTTGGTTGCCGAGGTCACGTTGAACGATGAATTGAAGTTTGGTATTGAGTGGTTCGTCAATGCCCGTAACAATACAACGGGCGCTCTACGCACAGCTGCTGATGGCAGTACTAGTGTATTACCGATCCTGCCTAACGTCGCGGCCGGGATTGATCCGAGATCACTTATATCGGCAGTACCGGGGCTACAACTAATTAACTTGGGACCAGGTGGAGACATTCGCGCAGTATTGCAGGCTCTTGGCAAAGACGGACGTTCAAAGACGATTTCTACGCCCCGGGTGATGGTGTTGGATAATGAAAAGGCCTCAATAAATGTTGGCTCCCAGATTTCCGTCGATACCGGTGCAAGTAGTGGCGTGACGACAGGTGGAACCGTGGTTACGACACGGCAGTACATTAGTACGGGCGTGATACTGAGTGTCACGCCTCGAATAAACGCCGGTGGGCGCGTGACGCTGGATATTACTCAGGAAGTAAGCTCACCAATTGGCACCGGCGCGAATCCAAATATCTCGTCGCGGAAGGCGCAAACTGTACTGACTGTTAGCTCTGGCGATACGATTCCGCTGGCGGGGCTCATCCAGGAATTCGACGCAACAGCTTCGTCGGGCCTGCCGTTGTTGTCAAAGATCCCGCTTATTGGTGGTCTTTTTGGCACCCAGAGCCTTACCAAGACACGCACAGAGTTGGTTATTCTAATAACACCGACGGTCGTCACCAGTCCAGAAGACGCGCGCGCGGTAACCGACGAAATTCGCAAAAAGCTGCCAGCACTGGAGAAATTTTTACCAGCGCTGCAAAAATAGGGGTTTGGCGTAGCGAACACCCTGCGTGACAGAAATGTTGTTGCAAAAACGCCACAGACGGCTGAAAAGCCCCGGAATCTATTGACGGTAGGAGTAGAATTTATTACTCTTTTTTGATGCGGCTTTTATCTCAGGTTTTACTTTAAGTATTACCGGGAAGAATCGGATTCATTGTGCAATTTAAGTTTTGTGTTTTAATGTTTTTTGCGACTATCGTTGTATTGGATCTAACCGGTTGTGGTGCGATGGCACCGGTGCAAACAAGCAGGATGGTCGCGAACGATGTATCGGCAATCGTTGTAGAGCGCGCGCAGCTACGCTGGAACGCATTGCTGAAGCGGGACATGGATGCGGCGTATCAGTTTATTAGCCCAGGCGGGCGTTCGCTGATGACGGTGGAGCAGTATCGACCACGGCTTAATACAGGATTTTGGCGCGGCGCCAAGGTAGAAAAGGCGTCTTGTGAAGCAGAGACATGCGAAGTAACGGTGTTGGTGGACCTGATCGTAGAAGGCGTCAAGTTTACCAATCCCATCAAAGAAACATGGATTTTGGATGCGGGCAAGTGGTGGTTTGTGTATCAAGGCTGAGCGCGCGGCGAAATTCAGGTGTACGGTATACCAACAAAAAAGTTTGAAAAATGGTTTTAGCTGGTATAAACTTGTAGTGTTGTAGCTTCTAAAGTGATCACTTTAAATATCTAAAAGGAGTATTTTAAAAAATGAATACGTTCAAAAAGAA
>JBKJMK010000137.1:0-4204 GCA_046596005.1 Usitatibacteraceae bacterium
TACTCTTCTCGGTGATTGCCATCATCAGCGTGACATACAGCCACGCAATTGCCACAATGTGCATTCGGATTTTCCAATGTTGAAACGGATACCCGCCGACATTGATTCTACATTTCAACCACGGCCGGTAGGAGGTGCCCAGATGCGGGATAATTCAGACTCCTGCCCACTTCCCAATCTGATCACAAACCGAGCGTAGCATGCCTCAATCCAATTCCGCCTCTGAATCCACCCTTCACAAACCAGTCATGCAAGACGCCAGTAACCGCTGGGTGCAGAGTTTTTGCGCAATTCCAACGCCCGCAAGCGTGAATGAAGGCTATCAGGCGTGGATGCAGGCACTGTCCAATGAGCCCGTGAAGCTGGCTGCCTTGCAGCAGCAGTTCATTGACGAGCAAAGGCGTTTGATCGACATGTTTGTGCATCCGCAAAGCCAAGAGTCTACGGGGAACAGTCTGACATTTGCCAGCGCACAGGACAAGCGTTTCGCCGGCGATGCCTGGCAATCGTCGCCACAGTTTCGCTATCTTGCTGAGTCATATCTGTCGACCTACCGTCTGATGATCGACAGTATAGAAAGCCTTGATGTTGCGAACGACACCAGAAAGAAAATGCGCTTCTTTGTAAAACAGCATCTGGACGCGATGTCTCCGGCAAATTTTCTAGCGACTAATCCCGAAGCGCTTCAATCTGCAATCGAATCGAATGGAGAGACGCTCAAGGCCGGTATGGAAAATATGCGGGAAGATATGGGCAAGGGCCATATATCCATGACTGACGAAGAGGCGTTCAAAGTTGGCGAAAATATCGCCATGACTGTCGGTAGCGTGGTATTCGAAAACGAAGTTTTCCAGCTGTTGCAGTACGCGCCACTAACCAAAACAGTGCATTTAAGGCCGCTGCTGATCGTGCCTCCCTGCATCAACAAATTTTACATACTCGATCTGCGCCCGGACAATTCCTTTGTTCGCTACGCGGTTGAGCAAGGCTTTACGGTATTCATCGTCTCGTGGCGCAATGTGAAAGCGGAGCAGGGCCATCTGACATGGGACGATTACATTGCCAATGGCGTCGTGAAAGCGATCGATAACGTCCGACGTATCACCAACGTCGAAAAAATCAATGCACTGGGATTTTGCGTCGGTGGCACGTTACTGGCCAGCGCCGTTGCTGTATTACGTCGCATGGGTGACGATGTCGTCGAAAGTGTAACGTTGCTCACGACCTTTCTTGATTTCTCCGACGCAGGCGAAGTGACGTCGTACATCAATGAGGAATTCATTTCGACTCGCGAACGTGAAGTCGGTGACGGCGGCATCGTCAACGGTAGCGATCTCGCGTTCGCGTTTACCTCGTTGCGGGCAAACGAATTGATCTGGAATTACGTTGTTGGCAATTACCTGAAAGGAACCAAGCCGCCGGCCTTCGATTTGTTGTACTGGAACTCAGACAGCACCAACCTGCCGGGTCCCTGGTACGTTTACTATCTGCGCAACATGTATTCCAGGAACAATCTGGTCAAGCCGGACAAACTGGTCATGTGCGGTGTGCCAGTCGACTTATCGTATGTGGACATGCCGACATTCGTGTTCGCGGCAAAAGAGGACCACATCGTGCCGTGGCGCTCCGCGTATACCAGTGCAGCGCTACTGGGCGGGAAGACCGAATTTGTACTTGGGGCGGCGGGGCATGTCGCAGGTGTGGTGAATCCGGCCTCGAAGAACAAGCGCAGCCACCGTATCAGTATCGCGCCAGATGTTTCCCACCAGCAATGGATGGACGCGTCGAGCGAGATCGAGGGAAGCTGGTGGCCGCGCTGGGTGGATTGGTTGAAGCGATATAGTGGCAAAATGATCTCTGCACGGTCCACGCTGGGCAGTGCAGACTTCAAACCGACCGAGGCGGCACCTGGTCGGTACGTCAAGGAAAAGTCATAGTACGCATCCGACAAAATACAACAGGAGAGAGACATGCCAACTACACAACGAATTGCGGTCGTGACCGGTGGGATGGGTGGCCTGGGCGAGGCAATCTGCATGAAACTTGCGCGCATGGGTATCAAGGTAGTGGTGACGTACTCGCCATCGAATACGAAATCGGCAGCATGGCTAAAGGAAATGGAGGCGCGTGATTATCACTTTCGCGCTTACCCGGTTGATGTTGCGGATTTCGACTCCTGTGCGGCGGCAGTAGCAAAAATTCAGAAGGAAGTCGGTCCTGTAGACATCCTCATCAACAACGCCGGCATTACACGCGACATGACATTCAAGAAAATGTCGAAAGTCGATTGGACGGCGGTGGTGAGCACGAATCTCGATAGCGTGTTCAATATGTCGAAGCCAATCGTTGATGGCATGGTTGAACGCGGATGGGGGCGTGTGATCAATGTCTCGTCCGTGAACGGACAAAAAGGCGCGTTCGGACAGACCAACTACTCCGCGGCCAAAGCGGGCATGCACGGGTTCACCAAAGCCCTCGCGCTTGAGGTTGCCAGAAAAGGCGTTACGGTCAATACCATTTCACCGGGATATATTGGCACAGCGATGGTAACGGCCATTCCAGAAGAGGTACTCAATACGAAAATCGTGCCGCAGATTCCGATTGGCCGGCTCGGCAAGCCGGAAGAAGTAGCGGGGCTGTGTGCTTATCTTGCATCAGACGAGGCCGCGTTCATTACCGGAGCCAATATCGCGATCAATGGCGGACAACATATGTTTTAGTTGCCACTAAAAATGTAAAACAAAAGAGTGCTTTGCGCCCTTTTGTTTGATTTGTGTGGAAGGTACGTTATCGTTTGTAATTGCCGCCAGCACCAATCACCGTCAGTTCTACCAGATTAGAGCCATTGTGATTCGTGGCACTGAATTTCACACGATAGCCGCGTAGATCGACTGTACCCAGTTTCTCGAGGGCATCAATGAACGACTCACGGGTCAGTACTTTGCCGGCTTTTTTCAGTCCCTCAACGAATACGCTTGCGGCAATGTATCCCTCCAGCGATGCAAAGCTTGCCTTGCCCGGTCCGCCAATGCGCTTCAAATATTCTCGCCCCAGTGGCTCACTATCGGAATACGGTAATGGAACCACCTGCGATACCTCAACCCCGCGACCGTCCTCGCCCAGTTCCGCGGCGAGTGTCTTTGCGCCAACTGAGCTAAGCAAACAGAATTGCGCGCCCGAACCGAGTCTTTTCATTTCCTTGATGAACGCGCTGGCCGTTGTCGCGCCAGCACTCACCAGGACAGCCTGAGCCCCTGACTTTGCAATGGTTTGCGCGGCAGATGCCACGTTGGTCGAATCTCGGTCTGCACTGCCAAAAATGAGGATGTGAGATTTTCGCTCGCGCATTGCGCGCTCAAGCCCGGCCAATCCCGCGCGACCGTACGCATCATTTTGGTAGAACAATGCGATCTTGGTCAGGCCACGACGCGTTAGTTGCTCAACGAGTTTTTCGGTTTCCTCTGCATAGCTTGCGCGTATGTTGAAAACATACCGGCTGATCGGATCGCGCGTGGCAGCATCGCCACTCGCCGGGGCAAAAAACGGCACTTTATTTTTTTCGATCAACGGCAGTATTGGATTAATCGTATGGGTACCAGTGTAGCCGAACAGGGCAAATACTTTCTCCTCGTCCAGCAACTTGAGAGTGTTCGCTTTGGTGCGCGCAGGCACACCGACGTCATCGAGTGAAAGTAATTTTATTTTGCGGCCATTGATACCGCCCGCCTCGTTGACGGCATTGAAATACGCCTCGGCACCGGCTTTCATTTCCCGGCCCAACTCTTCCGATGGCCCCGTCAGCGAGGCAGACTGACCGAGCGTGATCATATCGACCGTCACCCCCTGTGCGTCGGCATGACCCACCCTTAGAAAAATTGCGCTGAGCAAGAGCATTGTTAATGCGTCGAGCAGTGCGCGTGCCGATTTGGAACGAGTTGGACGATTCATGAATTCCCTTTTTTGAATTTTTGGCTGAACAATCGTTGGCATTTTCCGCGCTCCCAAGCAATTGGAGACCGCGCATTGTAATGCCTATATTGCGTCGACTGCTTACTGCGCGAAGCTTCATGTCGAACGCCTGCCGCGTCGACAATTTCGCGATACGGACGCGAACTCAGTGTTTGAAGGTGCCACCGCGCGCGATAATAGTCAGGTCAACGAAGCTGGAACCATTGTGGTTGGTGGGTGAATAACTGTCGGTAAA
>JBKJMK010000194.1:0-7720 GCA_046596005.1 Usitatibacteraceae bacterium
CACGAACTTCAGGTTATCCAATCCCGTCAAGTGGAGTTGAAACCCACGTCCGGCCACATCCATCGCGGCATGAGTGTGTCCTGGCCGCTCGCGTTCGGCGGCGCGTTTCAACTCCACTTGACGGAATTGGATAACCTGAAGTTCGTGTGCAGAGTTTACGGTGTCGACTACAAGCCACTAGTTCCATTCGTAGAAGACTTTACCGAGCTTGGAATATATTTTCGCGAGCCGGTGATGCATTATTCAAACGGGATGCTGACGAGGCTCGCGTTCGCGCTTTCGATTGCGATCGAATTTGACTGCTTCCTGATCGATGAGGTCATGGTGGTGGGCGATGCAAGGTTTCACGAAAAATGCCATATCGAATTGTTTCAAAAAAGAAAAGACCGGGCTTTTATTCTGGTCACGCATGACGCGAACGTGATCAAGCTATATTGCGAACGCGCCAGCGTTTTGCACGAGGGTAAGCTGTACCCGTTCGATACGGTTGACGAGGCTTATGACTTTTACAACAACAGTCTCAAAATGCCTGCCCCGGCATGACGCGTTGACGACCACTTTTCCAATGATCAAAAATACTTCACAAATGCGCCACGGCAAACGATGAAGCTCCTGCTTGAGCTGCGCCCCGCACTTGACGGGCATGCCGGTATCCCGCAGGAAACGCGCCTGCTGTTTCGTGGCTTGCGGATGCTCCAGGAGATGGATGTCGAGGGCCTGATTATCCATAGCGGACGGGTGCTCGCCAGGGGTCTGCCTGCGGATCCTGAATATTCAAGCCACAGGCTTAGTGCAGACCGCGAAATTTATAAACTATCACGCGTCATCATCTCTTTGGAGCAAAGTCTTTATCCCAACTTCCTGAGCAGGACCGGCATCGATCTTGATCGCTTGCGTGGCGCGCTCAGCATGGTTTTTACCCACCTTTTTGGGGGTAGTCAAAAATTAACCAAGTTCGATCCGGCGCATTTTCGTGATTTTATCTGGCGGAATTTTTTCGCGAAAACACTGCCTTTCAGCGACTTCAATTCGGTGACCAATGCCAGGTATCGAGTCTCACGTCTGCCATGGACGATGATGCATCGTTGTGGACTCAACTCCAGACGTTACGGCTATCATTTCTATCCGCGCATGAATACCAAAGAATTCAATGTGTTGATTTCGCAAACGCCATTTCCAGGCACAGTCTCCAGGCAGACGACATTGGTGGTGCGATATCACGACGCGATTCCGGTGCTCATGCCGCACACCATCTCGGATAAGACCTTTCATCATGCGTCACACTTTTACGCATTGAAAAACAACGTGAAGCACGGTGCCTATTTTGCCTGTGTGTCCGAGGCGACGCGCAAAGACCTGCTGTCGATTTTCCCTGAGGCCGCCGAGCGTGCGGTGACGATTCACAATATGGTTTCGCATCATTACTTCCCGGAAGACTCTTCGCCGCTGCGGGTGCCAGAAATCGTCCGTACCAGAATGCATTCCGGCGTAAAAATATCCGTTGTCGATAGCGACCAAAGTCCAGCCGCCGTGAAACCGGATGTACAAGCGCCAGAGCCAGGAACTGATGCGCGCCAATTCGACTACCTGCTGATGGTGTCCACCATTGAGCCGCGCAAAAATCATCTTTCGCTATTGTCGGCGTGGGAACAATTGCGAACCGAACATTTCCCGAATTTAAAGCTTGTCGTCGTTGGCATGCTTGGCTGGAACTTTGAGCCCATTATCAAGAAATTCAAACCGTGGCAGGAGCGCAACGAGCTTTTCCTGCTCGAAGATGTACCCTCCCCCGAATTAAGGCTGCTATACAGGCACGCAAAAGCGACGATTTGCCCAAGCTTTGCGGAGGGCTTTGATTTCTCCGGTGTTGAGGCGATGCGATGCGGCGGAGCAGTCGTCGCCTCCCGCATTCCGGTTCATGAGGAGATTTACGCCGACGCTGCACAATATTTCAGCCCGTACTCCACGGTGGAACTGGCGACGGCAATTGAAGCCGTCATCGGCAACGCAAATGTCGAGCGACGCAATGAATTGGTGTCCAAAGGTGCGGTCGTATCAGCAAGATATCTGCCTGAAATTGTCTTGCCGAAATGGCGGGAATTTTTACAATCGAGAATGACGAAGTGATCAGGTATTTCTTCACGACGTCTATTGAGTCCTGCGTATTCGAGTGACGATGGGTTCCCCTCACCCGGCCTGTCGGCTACCTTCTAATTCACTTCAAGTGTGCTCTTGTCCCACTCGCGGGAGAGGGTCTCAGTAAAGTCAGGTGAAAGTAGCGGGTACACCGTGCTCGAAAACTTATTGCTTCTGACAAAAGAAGGTGTTCGAGACTATCCCATCCTGCGCGCTCGACCACCCATCTTCTCGCACGCTGAGGAGTTGACAGGTCGCTGCCGAGATAATCTCCAGAACGGCACGCTGTGGCACACAGTGCATCTGCATATCGAATCCGTGGTCAGTGGCTAGCCATTCGCTCAATCTGAATCGATAACCTACGATGTACGTGGGTACTTGAAATATTGCGATTCCACCAGGTTTAAGTGCTCTGAGGGCGATCCTGATCAACTCCAGAATGACTGGTGGCGGATTGTGCTGCAGGACAATGATCGAATAGAAAAAATCGCACGGCTCAAGCGCAAGCCGAAAATCGTGCGCGCACTCGTGAAACGTGATGTTGCCGGCACTTAGCTCGCTTGCCCGCGCTCGCGCATAGTCAAGATGGTTGCGAGAAATATCGTAGGCATGAACGAGGTTGAACGATTTCGCGAGATTGACGGTTACCCGGCCCACCCCGCAGCCGTACTCGACGCAGACCTTTTCTTCAAGCTGCCTTACACCAAATTGGCTGAGCGCGCGAACAGCCTGGGACGATTCTGATTCGCCGGATGCCCAGAACGCGTCAATCGATCCGTGCAGATTTTGCGGTAAGAATGAATCATCGGTCAGAACGGAAAAATGCGCTTTTTCGCCACCCAGATGTTCCCAGGTGCCTTTAATTTTCGCCGCGCATTGGCCCAATTCAGCAAGTGTCGCATCGATGTCAATATCCAACCCGTCCAGAACATGTGGCAAACCGAGTCCCCAACCAAAACCCGCCAAATTGATGCTCGCGTGCTTGGCAATGAATTCCTGCGAACCCAGAAAGCCCAAGACTAGCTCTTTGAAGTCGGTTGTTTTGGTGCCCGCCTCAACAACCCGTTCCGATTCCGGTTCTCTCCCCAATAGATTCCGGTAGCACCATACAACGTCTTCTTTCGACACGCCCCCAGCGGCAAGTAACTTCTGCTTTGCGTATTGCGGCAATTTTCCCAGCGCAGTCGCGAGATGTTTGGGGGTAGAAAGGTCCTGCTCTGGCCGATTGGCGAATTCTGGGCCAGGCTCGTCAGTAGTATCGCGCTCGGGTGTTTTTTCGGCGGTCTTTTTGGAAATGGGCATGCGTCAATGTCGTGGTTAATTTGAGGAAGACAAGTTTACAACCTCGGTAAGTGCCGCGCACAGGCTGAACGGCACGTGGCACGGTAAATTTGTTCCATGTCGCCGTCGGCTAAGCACCGCGCACCCTTTGCGCTGATTCGTATTCAACGACGTAGGACTGCTGTATACGCGGGAACGGCGCATTTACCTTAAAATTGAACACGGTGATGGTGGCGTTCGTTGCAAGACATAGGGCGCGTGGGTGCCTGCGACCCGAAACTCGCGTAACAAGCATTCGTTCAATACCATTCAATCAACATTGATCACCTTGCGAGGCGGCCGCATGAAACCTTTTTGGAACGCCGAGAAAACGGTATCGCGAGAAGAGATTATTTGGTGCTATCGCAGCTTACTTGGGCGGGAGCCGGAATCCGAGGCAGCCATTACGTCGAACGCGAATAGCAAAACCTTCAGAGAGTTAGTGGATTGTTTTGTCAGTTCGCCTGAGTTCGCCGCCCGGATGGGTGGTGAGGTCGTCCCACCGCCAACTCAAATACGGCGTCAAGTACAGCCTGGACTGTTGAGCGCCAAACAAAACGGGGCATTGGCACTGGCGGAGTTTGAGGCCGGGGTGCTGGAGGTGCGCAGCTCACCGAAGCTACTGACTCTGGAGACATCGTCGCGCTGCAATCTTCGTTGTGTGATGTGTCCGCAGGCGATCGATGCGGTCGACCGGCCCAAGCACATGGAAACGCAGCTGATGGCCGACCTGGAAAAATTTATCCGGCAGTCGGAACGCATTCAATTGCATGGTATCGGCGAGCCGTTGGCCAGCCCCGCGTTTTGGGACAGCCTGAAATTCATTCCCGAAGCGTGTGACGCCTCCATCAATACGAATCTGACGGTACTCGATGAACGCAGGCTCAATAAACTCATTGCCTCCCAACTCAAGGTCATCAATGTTTCTCTTGATGCCGCTCGCGCAGAAACGTACCAGAAAATTCGCGGGTTTTCGTTTGACGAGGTCATTGGCAATATTCGGCGGTTCGTCGAAGCTCGGCGGGCGGGCGGCAAGAAATTTCCACTGCTGTATATGAACATGACGCTGATGCGCTCCAACATCGAGGAAATTCTGGAATTCATTGAGCTGGCGGCCGGCCTGGGCGCTGACAGCGTCCACTTTTGGCACCTTAACCGCTGGACGGAGGTGGAAATGCAGCGCTATATGGTGGAACGCGATGGCTGGCTCTTCGATTACAAGAAAGAGGGGCTTTGGAACTTTCCGGAATTGTCGAACGAATATTTGCACAAGGCCGAAGCATTGGCTCGCGAGAAGAACATTTCCCTTTATCTGGATCACAACAAGTTGGTGTACTTTGACGGACCGGAGGCAGACCGTGGTTGAAACCGTCAAAGACTGCGATTACCCGTGGACGTGGATGATGGTGACTGCCGATGGCGCGGTGAAGCCCTGCTGCTTTGCTTCGCTGCCGCTGGGAAACCTGCACGAGAGCAGCGTCGAGAATGTCTGGAACGGCGCTACCGCAATCGAGCTTAGGAGCTTCATCAAAGCCGACAAAATCCATCCGGTATGCGCCAACGCCCCTTGCAAGTATGTGCAGAATATGCAGCTACAGGAACGGATTACCGGCGCGGGCGAGGGTGGATGACAGATCAAATAATTCATCCTGGAATGCGGGATGGATTCCATCTGAAGCCCTTTCATGCCGCATGCAAGTTTTTACCTGCATTTGCAAGTGCTGGTCAGTTCCGAAGACGCCGGATTAAGGGCCGCCGCCAGCAATTGCAAATACCATTTTCCCTAGTAAATAGTTTGCATTCATCGTGATCGAATCGCCAGTTTGCAACTTTGTATTTGGCAGAAAGTTCACGTTCTTTCGGACCTTGAAGACCTCCAGATTCTTCACATCATTCATGGAGTGCACAAAGATTCCATCGCAGGACTTCAGGGCGACCCTGATTTCGAGTGCCCCTGATTCCGTATCAAGCGCGGCAAGACCTGCCGTGGAATGAAACGTCACAAATACGTGGCGATTGAGTTTTTTCTGCTGCGTGACCAGTTTAGCCAGCGCCGAAAAATCCAACATCCCATGCCCTTGCTGAATGTCAACGACGTTAATCGGGGTACTCGCCAGCACCTCCTGTAAGTCAGAGAGGTCCGTTACCCGGCCGATTCGCAACTCGCTGTGAAAATCACCGCGCTCGATGCGCGTGAGCAATTCATTGGCAGAGATGACACGCGCTGCAGACTCCAGAAATTCATCGTCCAATTTTCCCAGCTTGAGTTCTGAGAGTGCATCGAGAAAGGAGTCGTATATGGCAGCGTGCGCACCCTCAACGTCACGCCCGTCATCCCAGCGCAGGCTGGGATCCAGTCCATCCCATTTTCTGGAAATGATATGCGGACTGGGTCCCAGCCTGCGCTGGGACGACGACGTTTCAAGCGTGCGTTCAAAAAACGCAAGCGCCCTCTTCGCAGAAAGTTCCCATGAAAAGTTTTTCGCCTGTTCGAGCCCATGCCGTTTCAACTCGGCACGAAGCGCCGCGTCGCTGAGAACTGACGTAATTTTCGCGGCAATATCGTCAACATCTTCCGGATCAAACAACGCGTCCGCCCGCCCGATCACCTCTGGCACACTGGTTCGATTCGAGCCTATCGTCGGAACCCCGCAGGACATCGCCTCGAGCACCGGGAGACCAAAACCTTCGCGCAGGGACGGAAAGACAAACAGCGTGCAGAGATTATAGAAAGCGACCAGATCGGCGTCGGTCACATGTCCGACGAACACCAGGTCTTGTTCCTTCAGGCCATGCCTTTCGGCAACTGCTTTCAGGCGCTTGAGCTGACGTGCTTCACCTTTGCCAATAATGACCAGTTGATATTGTTCACGTAGCGGCGAAGGTACTTTCGAAAACGCTTTCACCAGTCGCTCATGATTTTTACGAACATCAAAGCTACCGGTAAACATCAGAAACGGTTTTTCGATCCCGGACCTGGTTAGCAGTTCCCGCTTTGTATTTGCATCGATTTTCATCGGCACGAACTGGTTATCTACCGCAGATGAAATGTTGACGATGTTGTCGGCAGGGATATCGGTGTGTGTCAATGCCTCGGTACGTGAAAACGCTGAAATAGAGACAATCATTCCGGTGCGTTTAAGGCTTTCAAATTTGCGCAGGTAATGGTCCGCAAGCATTGGTGTGATGAGGTAGGTTTCCTGTTCAAGATAGGGAATCAGATCATAGAGCGTCACCGCGGTACGTTCAGCGGGAAACAGCATACCAACCGAAGTAATGACGTCCTCGCCTGCGCCTTCAAACAGGCTCGCGATATGCAGCACATCAGGATTGATTTCGGCAATGCGCTTTTCCCGTATCAGCTCTGCCATTCTTGTGTGCGCCGGCAAGTCATTTTCGGCGGCGACGTACGCAGGCACTTCGAAGGTCAGGATATTTTGCTGCGGCATCAAACCGGAAAATTCTGCGCGAATGAAATTTTCATTGGGCAGGCGGCTATTTAGGAGCAGACAGATTTCATGGCCCGTTTCCAGTCGCAACATCGCTTTCGCAAGCGACATGGAATAACGGCCAATGCCGCCAAAGCGGCTGCCGGATTGACAGCCTTGCAGATCAATCAAGATGCGCATTGTGGTGCCCTCCGCTACCGCTTCTGCTTCAACGCTGCCGCGACCAACGGCCTTGCCCATTCGGGCGTGCTGCCCAAGGCCTTGGCATCAGTGATCACCGCCCCTTGTTCCACACAAAGAATAAGTTGCGGGACTGGTTGATTACCGACCTCCGGATCTGCATCCAGGCTGTTATCGAAAACCCGCAAAGAGGTCAGGTAGGGCATGAGCCGTATCAAATTGAGACGACTGTGTTCGAAACGCCGACGGATATCTTGTTCGGGTATGTCATGTCCGCCGCGCTTGACGCGCGCCCGGACGCGCGCAATGTGCTGTTCGGGACTGGCCAGCCCGGCGTACCAGATATGGATATCAAATCCCACTTCTGCGGCTTGAATCAGCAACTCGGTCATGGTATTCGCGCCAAGCGTTGTTTCAAAAGCGAAATCCTTCTTCTCGCGGATGGCACGCTCCAGCATCAGCTTGCCGTTCTGCCACGCCACGCCGTTTGCTTGTGACTGGTTCATGTGGGGGAAAGACTTCATTGCGTGGCGAGCTACCTCGTCCGGGTTGTAGTATTGCGCGCCTCGAGCCCGAATTTCCTCACCGCCGATGCTGCTTTTACCAGCCCCATTCACACCCGCAAGAACGTGAAT
>JBKJMK010000334.1:0-6563 GCA_046596005.1 Usitatibacteraceae bacterium
CGCTCAACGGCGTGAGTCAGCACCTGGGCTGGAAAGAAATGATACGGCGCGTGTTGCGGCCACGCGTGCTGATTTACTCCGCAGTGCTGTGGGCGATCATCATTGGTGCCGGCCTTAGCCTTTACTATCGTGTACCGGTGAAGGTTGATGTGATTCGTGACCGGACAATGCTGTCGCGCGAAGTAGCCGACGGGCTGATCGAAAACGTCTATCGTCTGCAGATCATGAACACGCAGGAACAGCCGCGCCGGCTCGCCATCACCGCGACCGGCATTGACGACCTCAAGGTGAGCGGCGTCACGTTGCCGATCGAGATCGGACCTGCGTCAACGCAGATGATTACACTGAACCTGCGAGTACCCGCAGAGAAAGCGCAAAAAGGCTCCACCCGCATCGAATTTCACATCGTGCCGATGGATGCAGAAGGTAAAGCCAATCCGGAAGAGTTTTCGCTGCACGAGAAATCCATTTTTTTCAAATCCTGAGGAGCGAACATGCCAGCCGCCAATCCTGCAACGTCTAACCCCTGGTATCGCCAACCGTGGCCGTGGCTCCTGATGGCGGGCCCGGCAATCGTCGTCGTGGCTGGATTTATCACGCTCGCCCTGGCGATCCAAAGTTCCGACGGTCTGGTCGCCGACGACTACTACAAGCAGGGCAAGGCAATTAACATGACACTCACACGCGATGCGCGCGCGCAGGAGCTTGGCTATCAAGCTCGCCTGACGCTGATGGCTAACGGTCGCGTGACGCTCAACTTTGCCGCAGCGGTGCCGAGTGCGAGTAAATTGCGGCTCAACTTGCATCACCCAACGCGCGCCGGGTTTGATCGCGAAATGCTTCTCGCCCGCGCTATCGATGGCAGCTATTCCGCAGTCATGCCGCCGATCGACGCTTCACGCTGGAGCATGACGCTGGAAGACGAAAACCGCACCTGGCGCCTCACCGGCGACTGGCGCGCAGGCGAGAGCACCGTCCAGCTTGGCGGCACATCCTGAACCGACAACCGGAAAGATGATGAATGGTTAAATACTTGATGTGGGTGTTGTGGCCTTCGTTCCTCGCCGCAGGCATCGGCGTGGGCATCATCTTTACGCTGGTGGATCCCACCGAGCTTGTGGTTCTGGGACACCCGGTACAAGCGAGTCGCCTGGCTGTGTACACGCTGGGATTTTTTACCCTGTGGTCGATTTGTGCTGTGGCGAGTGCGCTAAGTTGTTTTTTGCGGGCGACTGCGCCGACCGACGACGCCAATCGCAGGGGAGATGCCAGTTAACTTGCGATCAGGACATTCCGAGTTCTGCGCGTAACTTCCTGGGCAACTTCATCGCGACCAATTCATACGATCTGGTGATTAGTTCCTTCAGTTCCGCGTCAGAAATTTTCTTCAAGTCGATCACCTGCACCCATTTCGCACGCGCCATGTAGGGCGCGGCGATGAACCCCGCGCGATCTGTGGTCGACAAAAACAAGTCATCATCGACCTTGAACGATACGGTGGCGCGTTTCTGCGGATCGACAAACGCGACACAGAACATCTTGCCGCCGATCGAATACACCTGATCAACACCCCATTTGATATCGCCAGTGGCATGAGGCAACGCTGCGCAAAATTTTTTGATGGCGGGTACGTTCATGATGCCTCGTGCGCAATTTGAAACACCAGCACTGGCGGGGTCCCTGGCAGCATTTCTGCCTGAAAGGCGCGCGGGTGCTAGTTTTTGACTTTTGATTTATCAATCACCTGATAAAACACTTCCCCCGGCTTGATCATGCCGAGTTCGACGCGCGCACGTTCCTCCACCGCTTCGATTCCCTGCTTCAGATCACGTACTTCCGCATCCAGTCCGGCATTGCGCGCGGCTAATTGCAGATTCTTTGCTTTTTGCTGATCAACCCTGGTGGAAAATTCCCACACCCGCAGCCAACTGCCTTTGCCCATCCACAGCGGATACTGGATGGCAATGATGAGGCCGATAAGTGCGTAGGTGAGGTATTTCACGTCGCTGGAAAGGGTCGTTAGCGGATGTTGTAGTACGCCGACTTGCCCGCGTAGCTGGCCGCGTCGCCCAGTTCTTCTTCAATGCGCAGCAACTGATTGTATTTCGCCATGCGATCCGAACGCGAAGCCGACCCGGTCTTGATTTGCAATGCGTTCGTCGCGACGGCGATATCGGCAATGGTGGTGTCTTCGGTTTCGCCGGAACGATGAGAAATCACGGTCGTGTAGTTGGCGCGCTTGGCCATCTCGATGGCGGCAAACGTTTCCGAAAGCGTGCCGATCTGGTTGACCTTGATGAGAATCGAATTGGCGATACCCTTGCTGATACCTTCGCGCAATATCCTGGTGTTGGTCACAAAAAGATCATCACCGACGAGCTGGATTTTCTTGCCGAGCTTCTCGGTGAGAATCGCCCAACCGTCCCAGTCATCTTCGGCCATCGCATCTTCGATGGAGATGATCGGGTATTTGTCACACCAGGTGCCGAGCAAGTCGGTGAACTGCGCAGAACTGAATGCAAGTTTTTCGGCCTCAAAGCGGTATTTGCCTTCTTTCCTGAATTCGCTGGCAGCACAATCAAGGCCGATCAGAATATCTTCGCCTGCAACATAGCCGGCCTCGCCAATCGCTTTCATGATGTACTGCAAGGCGGATTCGTTGTTGGCAAGATTTGGCGCGAAGCCACCTTCGTCGCCGACATTGGTATTGTGTTTCTCTGCGTGCAGAATTTTTTTCAATGTATGGAACACCTCCACACCAGCACGCAATGCATCGCGAAAGGTCGGCAAGCCGGCCGGGATGATCATGAATTCCTGCAGGTCAAGCACGTTGTCGGCATGTGCGCCGCCGTTGATGATGTTCATCATTGGCACCGGCATTTGCATCGGTGCGGCACCGCCAAGATAACGGTACAGCGACAGGCCTGACTCATCCGCGGCCGCCTTGGCGCAAGCCATTGACACCGCGAGAATTGAATTTGCGCCCAGGCGCGATTTGGTCTCGGTGCCATCGAGCTCGATCATGGTCTTATCGATGAATGCCTGTTCACTTGCATCCAACCCGATCACCGCTTCGCAAATTTCGGTGTTGATGTGCTCGCAGGCTTTCAACACACCCTTGCCCATATAGCGATGTGCATCGTTGTCGCGCAACTCGATCGCTTCACGGGAACCCGTGGAGGCACCCGACGGCACTGCCGCCCGGCCGATCACACCAGACTCCAGCAATACGTCGGCTTCAACAGTAGGATTGCCACGCGAGTCGAGTATTTCGCGGGCGACGATATCAACAATGGCGGTCATTAAAAATTTTCCTTATTTCATGAGTGCGGTTTCAGCAAACGCATTTTGTTTTACCAGAAGATCAATTGCTTTTAATGTGGTTAGCAAATCCGCCATCAAATCAAGCGGCCACGCATTGGGCCCATCCGAAAGCGCCTTGCCGGGATCCGGATGCGTTTCCATGAACAGGCCGGATATACCGACCGCGACGGCGGCGCGCGCCAGCACCGGCACGAATTCGCGCTGGCCCCCGGATGTTGTACCTTGTCCGCCCGGCAACTGCACCGAATGCGTGGCATCGAATACCACCGGGCAATTGCTCTCGCGCATGATCGCGAGTGAACGCATGTCCGACACCAAATTGTTATAGCCAAACGATGCACCGCGCTCGCAGACCATGATGTTGTCAGTGCCGCTGGCTTCCCTGGCTTTGTCGACAACGTTTTTCATGTCGCCAGGTGCGAGGAACTGGCCTTTCTTGATATTCACCGGTTTGCCGCAGCGCGCGACTGCATGAATGAAATCGGTCTGACGGCAAAGGAATGCCGGCGTTTGCAATACGTCAACCACGCTGGCAACCGTCGCTACTTCGCCTTCGGTGTGTACGTCGGTTAACACCGGCACATTTAGTTGTTTTTTTACTTCCGCAAGAATGCGCAGGCCTTCATCCATGCCGGGACCGCGGAATGATTTGCCCGAACTGCGGTTGGCCTTGTCGTAGCTCGACTTGAAAATGAAAGGGATGCCGAGCGTGGCGGTCATTTCCTTAAGCTTGCCGGCGACATCAATTTGTAACTGCAGGGATTCGACGACACATGGCCCGGCGATAAGAAAGAATGGTTTGTCGATGCCGACATCGAATCCGCAGAGCTTCACGCGCTTGCCTTCGACCCCTGCACAACACGCAGGCCCGCCTCACCATGGATTTGTTTATGCTGTTCAAGTCCGGCTTTGACGAAGGAAATAAACAACGGATGACCGTCGCGCGGGGTGGAGGTAAATTCGGGGTGAAACTGGCAGCCGTAGAACCATGGATGCGCGTGCTTGACCGGATCGAGTTCGATCATCTCCGTCAGCGATTCTGAATTGGTGCGCGCCGAAATCACCAAACCCGCCACCTCGAGACGTGGCACGTAATGGTTGTTGACCTCATAGCGATGACGATGGCGCTCGCTCACCGTGTTGCTCTGATAAATGCGCCATGCAAGGGTGTCCGGCCGCACGGTGCAGGGTTGCGCGCCCAGCCGCATGGTGCCACCCAGATTGGAACTGGCATCGCGTTTCTCGACCACGCCGTCATGGTTTTGCCATTCGGTGATGAGCGCGACGACCGGGTGCGGCGTTTCGGCATCGAACTCGGTGGAGTTGGCATTGGCGAGACCGACAACGTTTCTCGCAAATTCTATCGTCGCGATCTGCATCCCCAGGCAAATGCCGAGGTACGGAATTTTATTTTCTCTTGCAAATTTCACCGCGGCGATTTTCCCCTCCGTCCCGCGCTTGCCGAAACCACCCGGAACCAGAATTGCGTCCATGTTCGCGAGTGCAGCCACACCGTCTTTTTCAATCTGCTCGGAGTCGAGGTAATGAATGTTTACTTTTGTGCGAGTGTGAATACCTGCATGGGTCAGCGCTTCTGAAAGCGATTTGTACGAATCCGTCAAATCGACATATTTGCCGACCATTGCCAGATTGATCTGATGCTCAGGATGCTCCAGAGCGTCGACGATGCCGTCCCACATGGTGAGATCAGCAGGCCTAGGGGTGAGATGTAGTTTGCGGCAAACGATTTCGTCCAGCCCCTGCTTGTGCAACATCTTGGGGATCTTGTAAATCGAGGACGAGTCATAGCAGGAAATCACCGAACCCTGTTCAACATTGGTGAACAGGGCAATCTTGCGGCGGTCCTCGTCGGGGATCGGTCGATCACTTCGACACATCACCACATCGGGCTGGATACCAATTTGACGCAGCTCTTTTACGCTGTGCTGGGTGGGCTTGGTTTTGATTTCGCCGACGGTGGGGAGGTACGGCACCAGTGTCAGGTGGATATAACAGGTATTGTCGCGACCCTGCTCGATACCCATCTGGCGAATCGCTTCGAGGAACGGCAGTGATTCGATATCGCCAACGGTGCCGCCGATTTCGATGATGCCGACTTCGGCGTCTTCCGTACCTGCGCGTATCGATGCCTTGATCTCGTCGGTAATGTGCGGGATAACTTGCACCGTTCCGCCCAGATAATCGCCGCGCCGTTCCTTGTTGATGACACGTTCGTAAATCTGGCCGGTCGTGAAATTGTTCGATTTTTTCATCTTCATCGAGATGAACCGCTCGTAGTGACCGAGATCGAGGTCGGTTTCCGCGCCATCATCCGTAACGAAAACCTCACCATGCTGAAAAGGCGACATCGTGCCCGGATCCACGTTGATATACGGGTCCAGTTTCATCATCGAAACTTTGATGCCGCGCGATTCGAGGATGGCTGCGAGCGAGGCGGCGGCGATTCCCTTGCCGAGGGAAGAAACCACACCACCCGTGACAAATATGTATTTCGTCATGGCCGAACTCCTTAAAGTTGGTCGCAAACTTGTGTGCGCGGATTTACTTTTTAGCCGCGCACGCCATTGCTGGAGTTGGAAATTTAGATTATAGCGGAATGGGTGCTTTGCTTCTAGTCTCCCGCGTCCGATTTCGGCCGTATCGTCATTCCAAATGCGTAAAATTGCTCTATGAGAACTCCAAGTAAACGCGTCCGCTCGCTCTGGTCGGACGTCGCCAACCACCGGCACTACATTACCGACCAGACCAAGCTGCCGTTCTCGGTCGAAACCATTGAGTTAAGGTCGCTCACCGACACTGTTAAGGCGATTGCCAGCATGCAGGTACGTGGCGCACCGCTGATCGGCGTCACTGCCGCGTATGGCGTCGCGCTGGCGATGGATGCTGATAGCAGCGATGCATTGCTGATCGACGCACTGAGCGCGCTGCGCAAGACCAGACCAACCGCCGTGAATCTGATGTGGGCGCTCGATCAAGTGCGCGATTTGTTGCTGCCGCTTCCGCCGACGGAACGCAAAACCGTCGCTTGGGAGAAGGCTTACGCGATGGCGGCGCAAGATGCTGCCACCAACAGACAAATCGGTGAGCATGGGCTTACCTTGCTGCAGACGCTTTACGCAAAACACCAACGTCCGATCAACATCCTCACGCATTGCAATGCGGGTGCACTTGCCTGCATCGACTACGGCACCGCGCTCGCACCCATCTATCTGGCCGCT
>JBKJMK010000158.1:0-7087 GCA_046596005.1 Usitatibacteraceae bacterium
CAACCAGCGCCACCCCCGTCACCGCCACATGTCAGTGGCGCTAGCCTTTCTGATACACACACAAACATGAGGCCGATGGCAACAGCTGCCAACCCGCCGCCAATTCCCGCACCTGTACACGCGCCTCAGGCACATGACCCGAATAGTCCTGCGCGCGATTCGGCAATTCAAGTGCTCTCTGGTGCTGCCGCTGGGCGCACACTAGATCTTGTCAAGAACCTCACAACAATTGGTAAACCCGGCGTTCAGGTTGCCGTGATTACGCGACGCCCTACCGGATTTTTCATCACCCACGTTGAGGGTGCCGTGTTCCCGACCATCAACGGTGTGGCGCTGGGCGGGCAGGCCAAGCAACTTGCTGATCACGACCTGATCGAAATCGCCGGCATAAAAATGGAGTTTTTTTACAAACCATAAGCGGACGATTCCGTAGTAATTGAATCGCACCTGCAAGCACGTCAACTACTTTCGCGCAAACAGCTTCTGGTCCCATATCGACCACTCATACAGCGCATTGTGAACATGTGGCGCGTGTGAGTAACTGCACATCTTTTTTGACCTACAACGGGCATAATCAGGGTAGTAGCGTGGGAGCATGAATCCTGCGGGCTACTTATCAACTGAGAGGCCGACAAAATTCGGAACGGCCCGGTCGTGAGGGTGTGGAGAAGCTATGCGAATAAAGGTTCTGGGTTGTAGTGGCGGGATTGGCGGGGACCTTCGCACCACTGGTATGCTAGTAGATGAAGATATTCTCATCGACGCAGGCACTGGTGTTGGCGACTTGTTGATCGAACAATTAGTCAAGATCGATCACGTATTTGTGACCCACTCGCACCTCGATCATGTGACCAGCATTCCCTTCCTCGTTGATACCGTTTGCTGGATGCGCGACCGACCCCTCACGGTGTACAGCACGGCGGCGACGATTCAAATTCTCAAAGAGCATCTCTTCAACTGGAAAATATGGCCTGATTTTTCACAAATTCCCAACGCGGAGAATCCTGTGATGGTTTACCGGGAAATTCTTGTTGGTGAAACCATCGAACTTGATGGCCGCAAGTTCACCGCGATTCCGGCTGTGCACACCGTGCCCGCGGTCGGTTATTTGCTCGACAGCGGTCAGGCGACCCTTATCTTTAGTGGCGACACAACCAACAATGATGCGCTGTGGGAAATTGCGAACCGGGTTCACAATTTGAAATATCTCATCATAGAGACTGCCTTCCCAAACAAGGAACGCGAAATTGCGATCGCCTCAAAACATTTATGTCCGAGCATGTTGGCGGAGGAGCTTTCAAAGCTCACGCGACCGGTGGAGGTTTTTGTGACGCACCTCAAACCCGGCGAAATCTACTTGACGATGAGCGAGATTGGACGGAATGCTGGCAAATGGCGTCCGCGAATGCTTGAGAACGGCATGGAACTGACCATATAGTTCGTCGATGCAAAAATGAAGATGTCTGTCATTCACAGACCACAGAGAAAGACGGGGTTGTCAAATGAGTGCCGTGTTGGAACCTAAATCCAGTGGGCCCGCAAATGTTGCGGATATGTCGTCAAAGCTGGCGTTTTCCAAAAAGCTCCAGGCGGTTACCAATCGCATTCACTCAACGACTAACATCGATGAAATCATGCTCGATGTGACACGAGATATATGTCAGCTTTTCGATGCCGACCGTCTCACGATCTACACTTTGTCGGAGGATGCCCAATCAATCGTTTCCAAGGTTAAGTCAGGCCTGAACTCATTTAAAGACATCAAACTGCCGCTCTCGGAGAGCTCCATTGCGGGGTGCAGTGCGCTTAACAAGCGATTCATGAACATCAAGGATGTTTATGACGATGCCGAACTGAAGAGTTTTTCGCCAAATCTGGCGTTTTTGAAAGCAGTTGATCAACGCACTGGCTACCGCACCAAACAAATGATGGTTGTTCCGATCATCGGTGGAGAGGGCGGCGGCGAATTGTTGGGTGTGATTCAGGTGATCAATCACCTGCCCGGCACTTCTTTTCCGGCGTTAGCTGAGGAAGGCTTGGTCGAACTTTCAAATACACTCGCCATCGCATTTCGCGTACGGCAGCAGATCCCTGGCCAGATCAAGTCCAAGTTTGAATATCTCATTGTCGATAATGTAATTTCAGACGCAGAGCTCGAACTTGCCACACGGACGGCCCGGCGCAAGAACAAGAATGTTGAAGACATTCTTATCGATGAATTTCAAGTGAAACCGGCTGCGCTTGGTGCCGCGCTGGCAAAGTACTTCGGCGTTGAGTATGAGCCCTTCAAGTCTGATCGTATCAAGCCAATCGATCTATTGAAAAATCTCAAGAAAGAATACGCTGAATCATCAAACTGGTTGCCGATTGAGGACGGCAAGGCTGGCCTTATCGTGATGACCACTGACCCTGAACACGTCAAAAGCTCACGCGTGGTTGAGAACATTTTTCCAAAACTGAAACCGGTCTACAAAGTGTGCACCAGCCGGGATTTTAGTCAGACCCTCAATCAGTTTTTTGGTGCCGATGGCATCGGCAGCGAGGATATCGGTGACCTGCTGTCGAACCTCGATGATGAGGCCGAGCCGGGTGATATTGGTAGCGATGATCTGTCCGCTGCGGCAGATAATGAGCTGGTCAAGCTCGTCAACAAAATAATCGTCGATGCCTATAATCAGGGCGCGTCGGATATTCATATCGAGCCGATGCCAGGCAAGGGCAAGACGGGGGTTCGTTTCCGCAAAGATGGTTCGCTTTCAACTTATATCGAGGTGCCTGCAAGTTACCGTAGCGCATTGACAGCACGCCTCAAGATCATGTGTGACCTGGATATTTCAGAAAAGCGAAAGCCTCAGGACGGCAAGATTAAATTCAAGAAATATGGACCTCTTGATATTGAGTTGCGCGTTGCCACCATTCCAACGGCGGGTGGTGTTGAAGACGTGGTGATGCGTATTCTTGCCGCTGGCGAGCCCATTCCACTCGACAAACTTGGTCTCACGACCAAGAACAAGACGAACTTGGAGAAAACGATTTCCAAGCCGTATGGTTTGTTTTTTGTGTGTGGGCCAACCGGTTCTGGAAAAACGACCACGCTGCACTCGGTGTTGGGCTCGCTTAATAAACCGGATACGAAAATTTGGACCGCCGAAGATCCAGTTGAGATCACACAAAAGGGTTTGAGGCAGGTCCAGGTAAACAAGAAGGTCATCGATTTCCCGGTTGTGATGAAAGCATTCTTACGTGCCGATCCGGATATCATCATGGTCGGCGAGATGCGGGATGCTGAAACTACACACATCGGCATCGAGGCCTCCCTCACAGGCCATTTGGTGTTTGCGACGCTGCATACGAACTCGGCGCCGGAGGCGGTGATCCGTTTGCTCGATATGGGCATGGATCCGTTCAATTTTGCAGATGCGTTGCTTGGTATTCTTGCGCAGCGCCTGGCAAAACGCTTGTGTGGCAAATGCAAAGAGGCCTACACCCCCGAAGCCGAAGAGCTTAAGAGCTTCATGACCGAATACACCGTCGACCTTCGCCAAACGGAGCCCTGGAAAAAAGATCCGCAGGGCGAAGCAAAGAAAATGTACGATTACTGGCTAAAAGAATACGGCAAGGACGGCAAGCTGACTTTCTACCGGGGTAAAGGTTGCGACACCTGTGGTGGCACCGGATACAAGGGCCGCGTGGGCCTTCACGAGTTGATGGTTGCCAGTGACGCGGTCAAAAAGATGGTGCAGGAGAAGTCGCGTGTAGCGGATTTGTTCGTCAAATGCGTCGAAGAAGGAATGACGACGCTGAAGATGGATGGAATGGAAAAAGTCATGATGGGTGTAACCGACATGAAGCAGGTGAGGGCAGTTGCGATTAAGTGATCACACCAGCCATCGCCAACATGGACGCCAAAGCCAAAATGCAATCGATGGGTCACTCTTTTGAGGCCGTCACCGATAAAGCGTTGCGGGATCGTCTTTTCACTTCGCTCGAATACCTTAACCGGATCGGCATCTCGCTCTCGCAAGAAAAAGACATCAATCGGCTGCTTGAAACGATTCTTACCGCCGCCAAGACAATCACCAATGCCGACGGTGGTACTCTCTACCGCCTCATTGAAGGCAAATTGAAATTTGAAATTGTCTTGAACGACAGCCTTGAGATCGCGATGGGCGGCACCACCGGGGTCGCTGTCCCGTTCTATCCAATTCCCTTGCATCAGCCTGACGGTGCAGAGAACAACAACATGGTCGCAGCTTATGCGGCACTGCATGATGAGACGGTGAGCATTGCAGATGCCTATACTGCGGACGGGTTCGATTTTTCCGGCACACGGAATTTCGACAAGAAAACAGGCTACCGTTCGACCTCATTTCTGACCATCCCGATGAAGGACCACGAGGGGGAAATCATCGGCGTGCTGCAGTTGTTAAACGCGCAGGACGAAAGTCGAAAGGTGATTGCGTTCACCAATGAGGACCAGCGTTTGGCCGAGTCGCTCGCGTCGCAAGCGGCGATTGCACTGACCAACCGGATGTTGATCAACCAGTTGGAGGAGTTATTCGAGTCTCTGATCGATCTGATCAACAGCGCCATCGACGATAAATCGCCATACACTGGCGGCCATTGCAAGCGCGTGCCTGCGTTGACCATGATGCTGGCGGAAGCGGCATCGAACTCGACCGTTGGTCCGCTTGCTGACTTCAAGATGACCGAGAAGGATCGTTACGAGCTCAAAATCGCAGGCTTGCTCCACGATTGCGGCAAGATTACAACGCCGGTGCATGTCGTCGACAAGGCAACCAAGCTGGAGACGATTTTTGACAGAATTGAATTTGTATCGCAGCGTTTTGAAATTTTAAAACGTGATGCTGAGCTGGAAATGCTGCAGAAAAAAATTGCGGCAAGTAGTAGAGACAACGACGCTGCGGCGCAAGGCGCGGAGACTGAATACAAAACGCGCATCAGCCAGCTTGAAGATGACCGCGCTTTCTTGCGCCGTACGAACATCGGTGGGGAAAAAATGAGCGCCGATGACCAGATCCGCGTCGATATAATTGCTGGCTATCGTTTTAAGAATGAAAACGGCGAAGATGCACCGTTTCTATCCGCTGACGAACAAGTAAATCTCAATATTCCCTACGGCACCTTAACGCCCGCTGAGCGCAAAACCATCAATCACCACATCGACGCCACCATCAAAATGCTGGAAGCATTGCCATGGCCGAGGCATCTGGAGAGAGTGCCAGAGTACGCTGGCGGGCATCACGAGCGCATGGATGGGAAAGGGTATCCGCGTGGACTCACGCGTGATCAGATGAGCGTTCAAGCACGCGTAATGGGCATTGCGGATATTTTTGAAGCACTAACCGCAAAGGATCGCCCGTATAAGTTGGGCAAGACGCTTTCAGAGTCTTTAAATATCTTGGGCAAGTTCAAGCTCAGCGGTCATATCGATCCTGATTTGTTCGACGTGTTTGTCCGGGAAAAGGTATATCTGAAATATGCCCGACAGTTTCTTGATCCCGCGCAAGTGGATGTGGTTGATGAGGGCGCGATTCCGGGGTATCAAAGAAGCTCATAAGCTGACGGAAATTGTCAGTTTTGGCGCTCATGGTCATCAAATAGTCCTGGACTGACGGAGTAGTGGCAATATCAACAGTTGAATATTGTCCGCAGAAGCTGGAACACTTAAGGAATGGTTAAAAGTTGTTACGGAATATTGATGGTGCAAATGTTGTAGTTATGTAACATTATGATTATTAGTGAATAAATGAACTAAAAAACGACGGTCTACATCTTTGTGCGGTATTACAACCTTCGCTGTCAATGGTTAAACGACGTCTGGCACGGTGATTGCATATAATCCGCACCACACATCGCGATGTGTTTGGAATTCAACCTAACTAGTTAATGGAGAATCATATGAAGAAAGTTCAACAAGGCTTTACCTTGATCGAACTGATGATCGTTGTTGCGATTATCGGTATTTTGGCGGCCGTTGCAATTCCTGCGTATCAGGACTACACGATCCGCGCAAAAGTGACAGAGGGTTTGGGTTTGGCTGGTGCGGCTAAGACTGCAGTGGCCGAGACGTATTCGTCGAAAGGCACTGCTCCTGCGACCAACGCGTCAGCTGGTATCGCGTCGTCAGCCTCTATCGTCGGTAATTCTGTAGCTTCTGTGGCTATCGGCACAGCAGGCCTGATCACGATCACTTACAAAAGTAATCTCGGTGGGAGCCCCAGCGCCAACGGATTGGCTGTTATGTTGAAGCCATCGTTTGGGGCGGGTGGTGTTACTTGGGGTTGTACGTCCGCTGCTGGCACGACGATGCCCGCGAAATATATGCCTGCGCAGTGCCGTTAATTTGGAATTTACTGCGTCAGCAAGTTAACAAGCATTTCGAAAGTATTGTAAAGCCGCCTCTCAGAGGCGGCTTTTTTTTGCACTGGAATGTTGAAAAATGCGCTATCTGGATTATGCCGTCGTTCGTGTACGATGACTTTTGGATATTCAATCAAACTAGTGGATTTTTGGATGTCGATTTCTACGATTCAGAACACTACTGATTGAATACCGCATGAAATTCGCTTTGCTTTCTACGTCGCGCTGGTTCCTGCCGCTCATGTTGGCGCTGGTAACGATCCTTATCTATCTTCCGGGACTAAACGGCGATTTCGAATTTGATGACGCTGCAAATATTTTGGACAATGAGGCGATCAAGATCGAGGCTCTGTCCCGCGATAGCATTTTTACGGCTGCGCTATCTGGAAAATCGGGACCGCTTGGCCGGTCCATCAGCATGCTGACCTTTGCTGGCAACTACTACTTTACTGAATTTGAGCCGTTCTTTTTTAAACTTACCAACTTGCTCATTCACATCTTTGCCGGTCTTGGTATTTACGTATTTATCCGTCAACTTACGCTAGCTTTGGACAAAGGTGGAGGCGGACAGCAACGATGTTCCCACGCCAATATTGTCGCGTTGACAGTTGCCGGGATATGGCTTGTTCACCCACTCAACATCACCAGTGTGCTGTACGTGGTCCAGCGGATGACCAGTCTGGCGGCGCTCTTCACGTTTTGG
>JBKJMK010000159.1:0-4009 GCA_046596005.1 Usitatibacteraceae bacterium
AAGACAATGCAGTAATCGGTAATTAGACAATGGCACATACACTTCAAGTAACGATCGTTTCCGCGGAGCACGCGATCTTTTCGGGGGAAGCCGAAATGGTTGTCGCGCCCGGTGAGACGGGTGAACTCGGCATTTTGCCGCAGCACGCACCATTGCTCACGCGTATCAAGCCGGGCACGGTCAAAGTGAAGCTTGTCGGTAAAGTTGAGGAAGAAGTCATCTACGTTTCCGGCGGGATTTTGGAAGTTCAGCCGAAAGCGGTGACAATCCTGGCTGACACTTCCATTCGCGCCCATGACCTCGACGAAGCCAAAGTTATAGCAGCAAAACAAGCCGCGGAGGAAGCGCTCGCTAACCGTGCAAGCGGCCACGACAGGGCGCTTGTTGTCGCGGAACTGGCACAATTGGCCGCACAGTTGCAATCCATACAAAAATTACGCAAAAGATAATAAGTTCAGTTATAATTGGTGTACCGTAACGGTTTAGAGGCGCAACACATAACAGGCAGCGGATTACTCCCCGCTGCCTTTTTTTTCGTCCATCGCATTTTCGCAACGCTCTTTCGGCCGCGCTTTGAAGCTTTCAGCGTCAAACGACAGTTGCCACACTCACCCGCTTGCACAATATTTCTCGCGGATATTGGATAATGGTGCGATGAAAGAGCCCACAAGAACGAAAGCGCCCGGCGATGTTTCAGTCGTCATTCTCGCAGCGGGACAAGGTAAGCGTATGCATTCCGCGCTTCCGAAAGTCCTACAAACGATCGCTAACAAACCGATGCTCAAGCATGTGCTTGATGCAGCACGCCGACTCCAGCCGCAAAAGATTTGCGTCGTCTATGGTCATGGCGGCGATCAAGTGCGTTCGACCATTGCCGACCTGGATCTCGCGTGGGCAAAACAAGAGCCGCAGTTGGGCACCGGCCACGCGGTGCTGCAAGCGCTGCCGCTACTGCCAGCCGACGGCATCACGCTGGTTTTGTATGGCGACGTACCATTAATACGCGCCGATACGCTTAGCACTCTCATCTCATCAGCGCAAGCTGGCGAACTCGCCTGGCTCACAATGACGGTTAGTAATCCACAAGGTTTGGGTCGCATCCTGAGAGATGCAGACGGCAAGGTGCGCGCAATCGTCGAAGAAAAAGACGCTACCGCAGCGGAAAAAAATGTCGCCGAAATCAATACCGGATTTATGGCTTGTCCAACCGCGCTGCTCGCCAAATGGCTTCCGAACCTGGCCAACAACAATGCACAAGGCGAATACTATCTAACCGATATTCTCGCGATGGCAGTGAAAGAGGGCGTCAACGTTGACACACTTTCACCCAAAGATGAATGGGAAGTCACCGGCATTAATAGTAAAGACCAACTTGCCGCATTGGAACGTATCTACCAACTAGAGATCGCAAAGCGTCTCATGAACGAAGGCGTGACGCTGGCAGATCCCGCGCGGATCGATGTGCGCGGTGAGCTAGTCTGCGGAGACGGGAAAAACAATGACGTTTCAATTGATGCGAACTGCATCTTCGAAGGCAAAGTAACACTTGCCGCAAATGTAAAAATCGGTGCGAATTGCATCTTGCGCAACTGTGCAATCGGCGTTGGCACGGAGGTGTTGCCATTCTCATTTATCGACGAGGCGATGATCGGCAAAAACGCGCGTATCGGCCCTTATGCACGCATTCGCCCGGGCACTTCACTCGCCGATGACGTTCACATCGGTAATTTTGTCGAAGTAAAAGCGAGCGAATTCGGGACCGGCTCCAAAGCAAATCACCTCACCTATATTGGTGACACGACAGTCGGCAGGAACGTCAACATCGGGGCAGGCACCATCACCTGCAACTACGATGGTGCCTATAAACACCGCACTGTTATTGAAGACAACGTACACATTGGCTCCGATGTACAGCTGGTGGCACCCGTCACAATCGGCAAGGGTGCCGATATCGGTGCCGGTACCACAGTCTGGAAGGATGTGGCACCCGGTGGCCTAACGCTGAACGAGAAAACGCAAGTGAACAAAGCGGGTTGGAAACGCCCCGTCAAGAAAAAGTAGCCACAAAAGTAAAATCGCGTTGCGTTCCTTTTCTTGCATAATTCTGGTCTAGTCTCGCGGCGGGCGAAGGTCATCGGCGCGGAAGTTCTGGAGAAACCCAATGTGCGGCATCGTCGGTGCAATTTCTAATCGCAACATCGTTCCGATTCTCACCGAGGGCTTAAAACGCCTCGAATATCGAGGCTACGACTCAGCCGGCATTGCCGTGCTGAACAAAGCCAATGACGCCATCAGCCGCGTACGTCGCGTCGGTCGCGTTGCCGAAATGGAGGCCGGCATCGCGGCCGAGAACCTTACCGGCATCCTTGGCATCGGCCACACACGCTGGGCCACCCACGGCGGCGTTACCGAGCCAAACGCACACCCGCACGTCTCAAATAACGAAATCGCGGTTGTGCATAACGGCATCATCGAGAACCACGAAGCACAACGTGAGCGCTTGAAGCAGCTTGGTTATACTTTTGAGTCGCAGACCGATACCGAAGTCATTGCGCATCTGATTCACTATTACTTCAGGGAGTCCAAAAACCTGTTCACCGCCACACAGCGCGCAGCGAGGGATTTGCACGGTGCCTACGCGATTGGCGTTGTCGCAGTTGGTGCACCTGACGTGATGATCTGCGCGCGCGTTGGTTGTCCGTTACTTATTGGTGTGGGGGACACCGATAAACACGAAAATTTTATCGCCTCAGATGTCTCCGCTATTCTCCCCGTCACGCGACGCGTGATGTATCTCGAAGAGGGAGATGTCGCCGAGCTCACCCGCAATGGCATCAACGTGGTGGACCGTGCTGGCAATAAAGTGGAACGCGGTATCCACACGTCCGACCTCTCGGCTGACGAGTCGGAATTAGGCCCCTATCGCCACTTTATGCAAAAAGAAATCCACGAGCAACCGCGTGCGATTTCCGACACCCTCGAAGCATTGCTTGCGGTCGGGGTAAAAAGTGCATTGTTTGGCGAAGGCGCTAAAGAGGTTTTCAAGGAAACCGAAGCCGTGCTCATTCTCGCCTCGGGCACCAGCTCCTACGCCAGCATGGTTGGCAAGCAATGGATCGAGACCATCGCGCGTATCCCCTGCAACGTCGAATTGGGCCATGAGTATCGCTATCGCGACTCGATTCCCAATCCTAAACAGCTTATCGTCACCATTTCCCAGTCCGGCGAAACGCTTGACACGATGGAAGCGTTGAAGCGAGCCAAGGAACTGGGACACACCAATACCCTGTCCATCTGCAATGTGCGCGAGAGCGCCATTCCACGCGCTTCCAAACTGGTGTTTTACACGCGCGCCGGCAAGGAAATTGGCGTCGCTTCCACCAAAGCCTTCACGACACAGTTGATCGCACTTTTCACCCTGGCGCTCACCCTGGCGAAGGCCCATGGTCGCCTGACACAGAAGCAGGAAACCGATTATCTCGAACAACTACGCTACGTGCCTGGCAGCGTCCAGCACGCGCTAAATCTCGAACCGCAAATACAAGTGTGGGCAGAAATGTTTGCCGAAAAAAATCACGCGCTCTTTCTCGGCCGCGGTCTTCATTACCCTATCGCACTTGAAGGCGCATTGAAGCTTAAAGAGATTTCCTACATCCACGCCGAAGCCTATCCCGCTGGCGAATTAAAGCATGGGCCGTTGGCGCTTGTGGATTCCGCAATGCCGGTGGTCGTCATCGCACCGAACGATTCAATTTTAGAAAAAGTGAAATCAAACATGCAGGAAGTGCGGGCGCGCGGTGGCGAGCTGTTCGTGTTCACGGATCTCGACAGCAACTTCACCGAATCTGAGGGCGTGCACATCATCCGCGCCCCACGCCACGCCGGCCAGCTCTCCCCGATCATTCATGCTATTCCTGTACAGTTGCTTGCGTATCATGCGGCACTGATGAAGGGGACGGATGTGGATAAGCCGAGGAATTTGGCGACGAGTGTGACGGTAGAGTAGTCG
>JBKJMK010000208.1:0-2630 GCA_046596005.1 Usitatibacteraceae bacterium
CGCCAACACATATGAGCCTGACCACTCATGATTTCGCTCAGCGGTGAAAGTGATTTCCACTACACTGCCAATGTCCATCCCGTCCAAGAAAAGCCCAATGAAAATCGATTTCGTTTCCGACATTGCCTGCCCGTGGTGCGCCGTCGGCCTCAATGCGCTGGAGATCGCGTTAAAACGCATCGGGGATGACATCCCCGTGACGCTGCATATGCAGCCATTCGAACTCAATCCCGACATGGCGAAAGACGGCGTCGACGCGAGCGAATACCTGGCCAGCAAATATGGGCTGAGCGCTGCGCAACTCGCTGCGAATCGCGCGAACATCCGTGCACGCGGCGAAGCGGTCGGCTTTACTTTCGGCGAACGTAGCCGTGTATGGAACACGTTTGACGCCCACCGTTTGTTGCACTGGGCTGGCCTGCAAGATATCGCCAAACAGCGCGCACTCAAACACGCCCTGCTCCGCAGTTACCACGGCGAAGGCCGCAACCCTTCGTCAAAGGACGTACTACTGGCGCTTGCACAGGAAGTCGGGCTTGACGTCGCCGCAACGCGGAGCATTCTGGAATCTGATACCTACACGCGCGAAGTCCGCGAGGCAGAACAGTTCTGGATCAGGAACGGCATTAACGCCGTGCCGGCGGTCATCATCAACGACCAACACCTGATTTCCGGCGGCCAGCCGCCCGAGGTATTCGAGCAGGCATTGCGGCAGATCGCGATGGAAGCGCCGCACGTGGCAAAGGCGTAGCCAGGTACTGATCGGGTGCACGGAGCACGCTGACACTGACTGCGGGTGGGCGCCGAAACGGCACGGGCCCATCGTATTGTGAAGCACTTGGGCGGACTGGGTCCCAGCGTGTACCGGGATGACGGGGTTACCAGAGGTTCCCTACATCAATGCCCGCACATGCGCCACCGCGCTTCGCCCGAGTGCCGCGAGGTTGTAGCCACCTTCGAGCGCTGAGACGATACGGCCATTGGCATAGACATCCGCCATTTCGCGGATGCGTTGCGTGATCCACGTGTAATCATCCTCAACCAGTTCGAGGTACCCCAGCGGGTCGTCGGCGTGCGCATCAAAGCCGGCAGAAATAATGACGAGTTCCGGCTTAAATCTCTCCAATGCGGTGAACCAGGTACTTTCAATGGCGGTGCGGAACTTGGCCCCGCTGGTGCGCGCGGGCAACGGCGTCGGGATGATGTGGGCGTTGCCGGTGTCAGCGCCTGTACCAGGATAATAAGGATGCTGGAAGCTCGAACACAGCATTACCCGATCATCCTCATGAAAAATATCCTCGGTGCCATTGCCGTGATGCACATCAAAATCAAGAATCGCCACGCGTGCCAGCTGATGCACGCCAAGCGCATGAGCTGCACCGACGGCGACGTTGTTAAATATGCAAAACCCCATCGACCGGTCGTAGGTCGCATGATGCCCGCAGGGGCGCACCGCACAGAACGCATTGGCAGCCTCGCCAGCGATCACCATGTCCACGCCCTTGATCAATGCGCCCGCGGCACGCCGGGCTGCGATGAGAGAGTATCGATTCATCGAGGTATCCGGATCGAGCGCGGCGTAATCGTGCGCTGGTGCCACCTCGAAGATCGCGTCAACGTAGTCCGGCGCGTGGGCAGCGACAAGTTGCGCGCGAGTGGCCAGTGGCGCCTCAACCTGGCGGAGTTGCGGCATCAGTCCCGATTGCTCAAATGCGTCGTACACCGCCTGCAACCGCGCCGGACACTCCGGATGATGCGGGCCCATTTCGTGTTTAAGACAATCCGGATGGGTGATGAATGCTGTGGTCATATGAGTGATCCCGGGGTTTGAATACGCAGTTAAGCGTGTCGTGTACTGCCCTGTCTTGCAATGCTACCGTTGAAACCGCATCTACTCTGTCAGTCATATCGTAGATTAGCGTATCTACCGTAAAATCAATGCTTAACCTCAGGACTATTCATGGCTGTCTCGCTTTTCGAAAAACAACCCGTTCACACGCCACTTGCCAATGTATTGCATCGCGCCGGGGAAATCATCCTCGGCAAGGATCAGCAAATCAAGATGGCGATGTGCTGCATCCTCGCGCGTGGCCACCTGCTTATCGAGGATGTTCCCGGCGTTGGCAAGACCACCCTATCGCACGTGCTGGCCAGTCTGCTGGGGCTACAGTATCAGCGTATCCAGTTCACCAGTGACCTGCTGCCAGCCGATGTCGTCGGCGTGTCGATTTTTGATCGGGATTCGAGCACCTTCCGATTCCATCCCGGGCCGATTTTTTCGCAGGTAATTCTAGCTGATGAAATCAACCGCGCCTCGCCCAAAGCCCAAAGCGCCCTGCTCGAAGCCATGGAAGAGCATCAGGTGACGGCTGACGGTGAAACCATGAAACTACCGGAGCCGTTTTTTGTCATCGCCACCCAAAATCCATCGCACCAGATCGGCACGTTTCCCCTCCCGGAATCCCAACTGGACCGTTTCCTGATGCGCATCAAACTTGGTTATCCGGATAAAGCTGCGGAACGCGCGCTATTGAAAGGCGTTGATCGCCGTGATTTGATCGCACGCATCACAACGGCAATGTCCGTAGAGGAACTAACCTCGCTGCAACAAGCGGTGGCGAAGATTTTTG
>JBKJMK010000338.1:0-8283 GCA_046596005.1 Usitatibacteraceae bacterium
CAACTTGGCGTGGCCCTGGTGACCGCGGCCCACGTGACACGCGTACTCATCATCCTGACGTTTGCCCTGCCTGGGTATCAGTTGTTGCAGCGAATGCCACGCCGGAAATAGGCGGAAAACTCTTGTCCGGCGACGGACAGTTGCCCGAGCCACGCGCTGTCGGTTGTGTAACGCGCGCAAGCCGCCAACTTCGGCAACGGGGATTCGCACATTTGAAACATAAAACAAAACAGGGCAGCTAAGCTGCCCCGTTTTGAGAATTGCCGTCAAGTCGTGACGATTATTTCTTTTTTTCGTCTTTCTTTGGTGCTTCTTTCATTGCTTCTTCTTTCTTGGCTTGCCTGGCGACGATCAATTCCTTGATGCCATCGTATTCGGCCTGGCTAAGAATTTTCTTTTTCACCAACTCGTCTTTGCCGCCCCATGGGCGCCCTTTGATAATTGCCTTGGCTTTGGCTTCACCAATTTTTGGCAATGACGTGAGTTCTTTGTCGGTGGCCGTGTTGATATCCATCGGCTCTTTCCTGGCTTCTGCGGCAGGGGCGGCTTTCGCATCGGCCTTGGTCGCGGGCGCGGCCTTGACCGCAGGTGCGGCAGCGGGTTTTGGTGCTTCTTGTTTTTGCGCGAATGCAGCGCCGGATGCGCCGATCAGCAGCGCAGCAGCGAGGACGAGTATTTTTTTCATGCGGTCTCCAATGGTTCGTGAGGTGTCGTAAAGTGAAATGGCCTGTTGAGCGGTTTTTGAGTTGAATATGCGCATGGGCTGCGCATATTTATTTAATCACAAGATAAAAATTGCTGCCTGAAAATCGGCAGCATTAAAGCAACTCGCCGCATACAATCAATGCCATGAACAACCAACGGTTTACGGAACGCGAAGAAGAATTCTGGCGAGCCCTGCAAGGACGGGATTCGTCCTACGAGGGGATTTTTTTTCTCGGCGTGAAAACGACGGGGATTTTTTGCCGTCCGATCTGTTCTGCGCGCAAGCCGCTGCGCAAAAACGTGGAATTTTTCCCCGGCAAGACGGAAGCGCTACACGCCGGTTTTCGGCCTTGCCTGCGCTGTAAGCCCATGCAGACCACCGGCGAAGTCCCGACCCTCGTCGAAAAACTCAGGAAGCAAATCGAGCATGATCCTTCTGAGAGACTGCGAGAGCGCGATTTGCTCGACATGGGGATTGATCCATCGACTGCGCGGCGGCAGTTTCAGCGTTATTTCGGGATGTCTTTTCAAGCATATCAACGGGCACGGCGCATGGGTTCGGCGCTTGCCGCGGTCAGAAAGGGGGCCAACGTGCTCGATACACAACTGGATCACGGATTTGAATCGTCAAGTGGATTTCGTGAGGCGTTCGCGAAGTTATTCGGCACGGCACCCTCGAAATCGAGTGGCGTGCATTGCCTCTTGTCGAAGTGGATCGAGTCACCGCTGGGCGCGATTCTGGCGTTGGCCGACGATGATGGCTTGTACGTATTCGACTGGGTGGACAGGCGCGGGCTGGAACGCGAAATTGTGCGATTGCGCGAGAAGACAAAATTCGTGATCGTGCCGGGTTCTCATCCTGTACTCGATCAAGCGACGCACGAAATCAACGAGTATTTTGCGGGCAAACGGAAAACATTCACCCTGCCGTTCGCGAAGCGCGGCACCGATTTTCAACGGCGGGTATGGGATGAGTTGCTACAAATTCCCGCCGGTGAAACGCGCTCCTATGCCGAGATCGCCAGGCGCATCGGCCAGCCCAAAGCAGTTCGCGCGGTAGCGCGGGCGAATGGCGATAACTACCGCGGCATCGTGATTCCGTGTCACCGGGTGATCGGTTCAGATGGATCGCTCACCGGTTATGGTGGTGGCCTCGCCAGGAAGCAGTGGTTGCTTGACCATGAGAAAAAAATGGCACTCGCCTAGAGTGGGCGCGGAGTTCCAGACGTTTATTGTCTGGGTGGCCCGCCAATGCAGGTGTTTCATAAAACAGAAAGCCGACTCGCGTCGGCTTTCTGTTTGCTTCGATTCGAACGGTCAATGACCGAACAGCACGGGATTGCGGCTAGGCGCAACCCGTTATGTTCGTGTCATTACATATCCATACCGCCCATGCCGCCCATCCCACCCATGCCGCCGCCGCCCATACCGCCGCCAGCAGATTCTTCTTTCGGCGATTCAGCAACCATCGCATCGGTCGTCAGCATCAACGACGCAATCGATGCCGCGTTTTGCAGTGCATAGCGCGTCACTTTTGTTGGGTCAAGAACACCAAGTTCGACCATATCGCCGTATTCGCCAGTCGCCGCGTTGTAGCCAAAGTTGCCTTTGCCTTCAACCACTTTGTTGACGACCACGGATGGCTCGTCACCAGCGTTTTGCGCGATCATGCGCAGTGGTTCTTCGATGGCGCGCATGATGATCTTGATACCGGCATCTTGTTCGACGTTGTCGCCCTTGATTTTCCCGGCGTTGGCGCGAGCACGCAAGAATGCAACCCCACCGCCAGCCACGATACCTTCTTCAACAGCTGCACGGGTCGCGTGCAATGCATCTTCGACGCGGGCTTTCTTTTCTTTCATTTCAACTTCGGTCGCAGCACCGACGCGAATGACAGCAACACCGCCGGCCAGCTTGGCCACGCGCTCTTGCAGTTTTTCTTTGTCGTAGTCGCTGGTCGCGTCGTCGATCTGTTTACGAACGGTTGCAACACGCGCCTTGATACCTTCTTCGTCACCAGCACCGTCGATGATGGTGGTGTTTTCTTTGCCGACTTCGATCTTCTTGGCGCGGCCCAGATCCTTCAGGGTCACGTTTTCGAGTTTCAGGCCGAGTTCTTCAGCGATCACGGTACCGCCGGTGAGAATCGCGATATCTTCGAGCATGGCTTTACGACGGTCACCAAACCCAGGTGCCTTGACAGCGGTGGTTTTGAGGATGCCGCGGAGGTTATTCACCACCAGGGTCGCCAGCGCTTCGCCATCGACATCTTCAGCGATGATCAGCAGCGGACGGCCAGCTTTGGCGACTTGTTCCAGCAACGGCAACAGGTCACGGATGTTGGAGATTTTCTTGTCGTGCAGCAGGATGAACGGATCTTCCAGCAACGCAACTTGTTTGTCCGGGTTGTTGATGAAATACGGCGACAAGTAGCCGCGATCAAACTGCATGCCCTCGACGACTTCAAGTTCGTTGTCGAGTGACTTGCCATCTTCAACCGTGATCACACCTTCTTTACCGACTTTTTCCATTGCGTCAGCAATGATCTTGCCGATGTTTTCGTCGGAGTTTGCCGAGATCGAACCAACCTGAGCGATTTCTTTGTTGGTCGTGGTGGTCTTGGAGAGTTTCTTCAGCTCGGCGACAATGGCGATCACTGCCTTGTCGATACCGCGCTTCAGATCCATCGGGTTCATGCCGGCGGCAACATACTTCATGCCTTCAACGACAATCGCCTGTGCCAACACGGTAGCGGTGGTGGTGCCATCGCCAGCAACATCGGAGGTCTTGGAAGCAACTTCCTTGACCATCTGCGCGCCCATGTTTTCGAATTTGTCCTTGAGTTCGATTTCCTTGGCAACCGATACACCGTCTTTGGTGATGGTCGGCGCGCCGAAAGATCTTTCGAGAACCACGTTACGGCCTTTCGGGCCCAAGGTGACTTTAACTGCGTTGGCGAGAACGTTGACGCCGTGAACCATGCGAACGCGTGCGTCGCCGCCGAATTTAACTTCTTTTGCTGCCATGATGAATTCCTTTCAAATTTGATTGGTGCAACTTACCCGGAAATCGGGGCGATAAGAAAGCAAGTATTTCGTTTCAAGGCAAGGCGCGAGAAAAATTTCGACGCGCCGTGTACATCAAGTACACAAGCTAGAAATTTTTTGAGCAACGCCGCATTGGAACGAAAGACGCCGCTTTATTACGCCACGACGGCCATGATGTCTTCTTCGCGCATCACCAGGAGCTCGTCGCCATCAACGCGCACGGTGGTGCCGGAATATTTGCCGAACAAAATCTTGTCGCCGACTTTGACGTCAACCGGGAACACTTTACCTTCGTCGTTCTTCTTGCCCGGTCCAACGGCCAATACTTCGCCTTGATCAGGCTTCTCGGCGGCGGTGTCAGGGATAACGATTCCAGATGCGGTTTTCCGCTCTTCTTCCAGACGCTTGACGATCACACGATCGTGCAGGGGACGCAGTTTCATAGCTCACTCCTTATGGTAAAACATTGATTTACAAGAAAAACCGGACAGTAATGACCGGCAGAAACAGAAAGGGAGCGCGTTTTGTTAGCACTCGACCTTTTAGAGTGCTAAATGATAGTGCCGAAAGATGAAGATTTCAAGTCATGGGTGAATTTAAATGTCGCGCTGGCCAATTTGAAGGCTATTCATATAGATGCCCGGTCATGGTGTGCAATGCACACATGACCTGGCTATCGTGCAACAACTGCGCCGGGCAACGGATGCGCATCATGTGGCATCTGCACTCGCGGTGGCGCCGGATAGATTTGTGTGGGCTGATCATCCGCAGCTAACATTCGCGAGAAAAGCGCCCACGCGGCAATATTAAAATAATTAACATACGTTTTAACTTCCTGTGATAGGATGCGCCAGTTTTCTTGATCTGGGGCAAGAATATCAAAGTCTCAAACGAGACGCGGAGTCGCTGGCCCAGGCCTAAAAAACAGAACAAAAGTGACGTGGCGTGCTTGTCGGGATCTGAATTGCGTGTGGCGCTGAGAGCGATTTTGCGCATGAATGTTTCGGGCGCGTAGCCTCCCAATCGTTAGAACTTCGTTGGTCGCGCGTATTTGTGGCCGATGGTGCGATGGTGTTTCTTTAAGACGCAAACGGAGAAGTTTCATGGCGGAATCGGCATTGATACAACTCGTCACAAATCGCGTTGCCTGTAGCGTTGGCATGCTCATGCTGGTAGCGATGGCGCTTACTGCATCACCTGCTGAAGCGCAATGGATTGCACTCAGCGCACCAGGACAAGCGACCCGCAGCGTCGCGAGTGGACCGACTGTCCTTGCCACCGCAAGCGGTGCCAGGATTCTGGCGATTGGTCACGAAAAAAGTAAATCGATCACTTTTTATCATCCCGACACTGCGGTACTGCTTGGTACCACCAAGCTGCCTGAGGAACCCGTCGGCATTGTCCTGAGCGATGACGGCAACAGGGCGTATGCACTCTATAAGTCCAGCGGCATCAAGATTGCCGTCATCAATACTGCCACGCGAGTGATCGCTAACACGTGGAGTACCAGCGGCAATCCGGTCGGCATGGTTTTGAATGGCAGCGAGTTGTTAGTGGCCGATGACAAAGATGATCGTCTGGTCGGTATCAGCACGACGACGGGCGCAGTCACACGAACGAAAATAATTAACAAAAAACTACAAATGATTGGTATCGGCGCTTCTTCAACGCTGATATTGGTTGGCTTGGAAAGTGGCGAATTGCAGCTACTCGATACCAGCACCCTGGCCGTCAACCGCACCGTTAAGCTTGGCGACAATATTCGCTCGCTGGCTTGGTGGGGCGGCGGTGGCGGTCGCGTACTCGCCCTTGACAAAAGCCACCACGCATTGAGTCTTGTAGATCCGGCGACCGGCACGATTACGCGTGTTGCTCTCGGCGGAGATCCTGATACGGTTGGGATTGAACAGCATAACAACTGGGCCTACGTTGGCGAGAAGGATGACCAGATCATTTCACTGATCGACCTCATCGACCGCACGCTTTCGGGCTACTTCACCATTCCCGGCGAGATTGGATCGATATTGTTTGACCAGCAAGGTGGGTTACTGTTTGTGGCGTTGACCAATGACGACAAAATATTAAAACTCGACCCAAGTCAGGCCAGCTTGATCAGCAAAGTTGGCGTCGTCAGAAACGTCAAAGATGTCGCGGTCAACAGTGTGTCCCATGAAGGCATCACCATTAGTGACAACGATTACGGCTTCGCGCGCATCAACTTGGCCAACCACGCTGTTCAAACCGAGGTGCTCCCGGTCAAAGCCGACAACGTAGTGGTTGACGCCGGCCTCAACGTGGCCATCGTTGGCGCAGACAACGACAGGCTTTTATTCTTCAATCTGGCCACCAGCCCGGCAACTCTCTATCCGCAGCAGGTCGATCTTGATGGTGCCATCAAAGACATGGCAGTTGATCCTGTGCGCAGCATTACGGTAGCCATCGTCAGCGGCAGGCAGCGCATACGGGTAATCAACAATCTCACGCGCGCAGAAATTGCAGCGGTAACGACCGCCGATAAATACATTGCTGTTGCGATCCATTCCGGCAAGGGCATTGCGTACCTCGCTACCGACGACAAAAAACTTTCGCTGTTTAGTCTCACAGACAGGACCGTCATCCAAACCATCAATTTGAGTTTTGAAGTTGAAGGCATTGCCGTTGACCCGACACTTAACCGAGCGGTGCTCACCACCAAAAATCAGGACAAGGCGTGGATACTCAATCTTGACACCCTGCAAATGGTCACCAGTTTCAGGATGGCAAAGAGCCCTGGCGCGGTTGCGATTCAGACGGACACGCATATCGCGGTGGTGGCAAGCAAGGACGACGACTCACTCTCACTGATTGACCTCAATACCAATACGGTCACACTCAACTTCAACCGGATCGACAAGCCCACGGGTCTTGCGATCAGCAATCGGTTTAACAAATTGCTGGTGGTGAGCTCGGATAAAAATGAGTTGGCGATCGTGCAGTTGAGCAATCCGCCTGCAACGCTAACTGCGATCACACCCATGCAAGTGACCGTCGGTGCGGGCGCGACCATACTGACGCTGACAGGCGCGCATTTTATCGATGGCGCAATCGTACATTTCGGTGCCACGCCCCTGACAACAATCTGGGTGTCATCCGGCACCTTGACGGCCACAATCCCGGCGGCATTGCTGAGCACCGCAGGCACCCACAATCTTCGGTTGCAAAACCCGGCGCCGGCGGGCGGCAGTTCTGCAGCGCTGGTGTTTACCGTCGGAACGCTTGCGCTTCCGGGCGCACCCACCATTGGCATCGTGTCGCCCGGCAATGCACAAGCGACAGTCACATTTGTCACGCCGGCAAGCGATGGTGGCACCGCGATCACCAGCTACACGGCCACTTCCAACCCAGGCGCAATCACCGCATCAGGATTGGCGTCGCCCATTGTTGTAACGGGGCTCGTCAACGGCAGTGCATACACCTTCACTGTTACGGCGACTAACGCAAACGGTACTGGCGCGGCTTCGGCGGCATCGACCAGTGTTACGCCTGCAACCTTACCGGGTGCACCGATGATCGGAACTGCGAGCGCCGGCAATACGCAAGCGACGGTTGCGTTTACGCCTCCATTGAGTCACGGCGGAACCGCCATCACAGGCTACACCGTCACCGCCAATCCGGGTGGTCTCGTCGGCGCTGGCGTCGCCTCACCCGTCGTGATGACCGGACTCACCAACGGCACGAGCTACACCTTTACCGTGACGGCGACCAATGCTATCGGCACCGGTGCTGCATCATTCGCATCCAACAGCGTGACCCCCGCCAGCGTACCCGGTGCGCCGAACATTGTCAGCGCGACCGCAGCGAACGCAAGTGCGGCCATTACATTCATCGCACCCGCTTCCAACGGCGGATCGGTGATTACCGGTTACTCGGTGACAAGTACTCCAGGTGGCCTCACCAGCGCAGGCACGACCTCACCGATCATTGTGAATGGTTTGACCAACGGCACGGTGTACACCTTCACGGTAACTGCCACCAATGCGATTGGCACCGGCGCTGCGTCAGCGTCATCCAGCAGCGTGACACCTGCCACCGTTCCTGGTGCACCCACCATCGGCCTGGCAACCGCTGGTAACGCACAAGTGACCATCAGTTTCACCGCGCCCGCAGCCAACGGTGGATCAGTCATCAGTAGTTACATTGCAAGCTGCGCTGGTCAGAGCAACAGCGCCAGCAGCTCGCCGATCACGGTCACAGGCCTTCCGAATGGCAGCGCAGTCACCTGCGTGGTGAGAGCAATCAATTCCATTGGCAACGGCCCTGCATCAGCCGCATCGAACAGCGTGACGCCGAACCCGGGCATCCCCGGTGCGCCTACCATCGGCACGGCGACGACCGCTAACGCGAGCGCAAGTGTGACATTTACGCCGCCGGTTAGTGACGGCGGTTCGCCCGTCATCAGCTACACCGCGACTGCCACACCCGGCAACGTGGCGGGCACATGTAGTGCCCCTTGCACGGTCATCACCGTGAGCGGCCTGGTCAACGGAACGAC
>JBKJMK010000416.1:0-4264 GCA_046596005.1 Usitatibacteraceae bacterium
AGCTTGACGAGTACGCTAGTCATGCACGTGCGGCACCGCATTCATGGTGCTATCTCGTTATCTCGTCGGCAATGAGAAAGATATGCGGCATTAAATGCAAAGCACGACATTAGGTTCATCTTGAAATGACAACAACACATATGGTCTCGCCGAAATGGCTCGTTCCTGTCGAACCGACGGGGACGGTGCTGGAAGACCATTCGCTCGTCGTAGACCATGGCAGGATTCTGGCGATTTTGCCCTCGCATGTTGCACGCGGGCGTTTCACCGGCGTACCTGAACTGGTTTTGCCACATCACGTGCTTATCCCGGGGCTCATCAACTTGCATACCCATGCCGCCATGACGCTTATGCGCGGCTTGGCCGACGACACGCCGCTGATGACCTGGCTCAATGACCACATCTGGCCGGCAGAGGCAAAACATCTCTCGGAGTCCTACGTCTTTGACGGAACGGAATTGGCGACGGCCGAAATGATCCGCTCTGGCACGACCTGCTTTGCCGATATGTATTTCTATCATGATGTGGCTGCCAGAGCCGCGCGCAAATCCGGCATGCGTGCCGCGCTCGGCGGCGCAATTCTGGAATTCCCAACGCCTTACGCAACAGACGCTGAAGCCTATATTGAGAAATGCCTCGCGCCGCGCGACGAGTTCGCCAATGACTCACGCCTGAAGCTGATGTTGGCACCGCACGCCCCTTACACCGTCAGCGATAAAACCTTTGCACGTATCTTTACCATCGCTGCCGAAGCTGACTATCCGGTCATGATGCACATCCACGAGACCGCCGATGAAATCATTCAAAGTGAAAAAGAGCATGGCTGCCGGCCTATCGCGCGACTCGAACGGCTTGGCATACTCGGCCCTAACCTGATTGCTGTGCATTGCGTGCATATGTCACCGCCCGAAATCGAGCTTTATGCCAAACTCGGCGTGCATGTCGCGCATTGCCCTGCATCCAATCTGAAACTCGCCAGTGGCGTGGCACCCGTCTACGCGATGTTGAAAGCCGGGATCAATGTCGGCATTGGCACCGATGGCGCAGCGAGCAACAACCGCCTCGACATGCTCGGCGAAACGCGGCTCGCCTCGCTGCTGCAAAAGGGCACATCCGGCGATGCGGCCGCCCTGCCCGCCCATCAAAAGCTGGAAATGGCGACACTCAATGCCGCGAAGGCATTGGGCTGGCAAGATGAAATAGGCTCGCTGGTGTCAGGAAAAGCAGCGGACATGACTGCGATCAACCTGTCGTCAATTGAAACGCAACCCGTCTATGATCCGGTCTCACATGTGTTTCACGCGGCAGGTCGTGAGAATGTGAGTCACGTCTGGGTAAATGGGGAACTGTTGCTCGACAACCGCGTTCTTACCCGAATCGATCTTGACGAACTTAAAGCGAAGGCTGCGATGTGGCAGCAGCGCTTTGCGAACAAATCACCATGAACGCAACCGCCGGTACATCCGCAGCCAATGCCAACACGGCCAATAGCAATGTTGACCAGGCAGAGCTCGCCAAGTTTGGTGCGCTCGCTGCTCGCTGGTGGGATCCTCACAGCGAATTCAAGCCACTGCACGACATCAATCCGTTGCGCCTGGCGTGGATCGACAAACATGCAAGTCTCGCCGACAAGCGTGTGATTGATATCGGTTGCGGTGGCGGGATTCTCGCCGAAAGCATGGCGGCACTTGGTGCCGATGTCACCGGCATCGACCTTTCCGAGAAACCGCTCAAAGTGGCGCAACTGCATTTGCTCGAAAGCGGGCAACAGGTGGACTACCGGTTGATCGGGGCTGAAGAAATTGCGCAACAGCAGCCCGCGCAATTCGGTTGTGTCACCTGCATGGAAATGCTGGAACACGTTCCCCATCCGCCGTCGACGGTGCACGCGGCGGCGGCACTCGTCAAGCCAGGCGGCTGGGTGTTTTTTTCCACCTTGAACCGCAACCCGAAATCATTTCTGTTCGCCATCGTCGGTGCTGAGTACGTGCTGAATATGCTTCCCAAAGGTACCCACGAATATCGTCGCTTCATTACGCCAGCGGAACTCGCCGCAATGGCGCGCGATGCCGGTCTTTGCGTCAGCGAATTTATCGGCATGACCTACAATCCCTTCCGTAAAGTCTATGCACTCAACGACGATGTGAGCGTGAATTACATTGTGGCGTGCCGCAAACTTGCCTGAAACACACGCGATGAGCATAAACCGCCGAAATTTTCTTTCCCTCGCCGCGACCGCACCAATGCTTGGCCTGCCCTGGGCTAGTCGCTTGCAAGCGAGCGCTGGCGCGGCGCTTCAGCCATCATCACTTTTGGTTCTGGTGTATCTTAAAGGCGGCAACGATGCCTACAACACGTTTGTGCCGCTCAATGATGCGCGTTACCGAAAGCTGCGGCCGACGCTTGCTATCACCCGCGATCAACTCATTCCCTTTTCCGCCACGCACGGTTTTAATCCGGCATTGAAACCGCTACTGCCATGTTGGGAAAATAAGGAAATGGCGTTGCTGCAGGGAATAGGCCAGCAAGAAATTACCAATCAGCATTTTCGCGACCTTGAGACACAGTTCACCGCAGCGAGCCCTGGCCAATACTATGATGACGGCTGGCTCACCCGCGCATTGGCTGCAAATACCGGCAACAGCAGACTCGGCAAATCGGTCCTTGATGCATTGGCCTTCGGCGATCTCGACATCCGCGAAGCCGATCCGATGGGCCCGTTTCGCGGTAATAAAATCCGTGTCATCAATATGCAGCACCCGTCGGAGTGGCTGATTGGCCAAAAAGTCGTCGGTACCCAGCATCTTGAGAGCACCCCAGCCCGCATGTTGGTGGATACCTATGCGCAACTGCAGCGCGTAACGCTGAAAACTGCATTCCCCGCGAATGAATTTGGGGATGCATTAAAAGCGACCGCACAACTAGCCGCGGCGGGCATGGCACCACCCGTCGTACACATTGGCCTGACTGCAGTCGATGATGATCAACACCATGCCTTCGACACCCATTGGGACCAACAAAAATATCACGGTCCGACGTTGACCAAGCTCGCAGAAGGGCTTGCCGCCTTCCGCAATGCCATGCGCGAGATCGGCCAATGGGACAACACCTTGCTGGCGACCTACGATGAGTTCGGGCGGTCGCCGAAAGAGAATGACAAACACGGCACCCATCACGGTTGGAGCTCCACGCAAATCGTGCTGGGCGGAAAAGTAAAAGGCGGCGTTCTCGGCGAACCACCACCAGTAATTGACGTGTTCGCCATCGACGGCCCCCCGCCAGTGATTGACTATCGTGAGCTCTATACAACGATCATCGAGCAGTGGTGGCAAGGCAAAGCGCACGGTGTATTTGATCGCAACTTCAAGACGCTTGACCTGCTGCGCGCGTAGTTGATTACGCCTGACACAACATCCTGCCTGTGAGCGCTCAGGCTGCCAGGCCCGTCGAGGCGGTTTTGTTCGATCTCGATGGCACCTTCGCCGACACCGCTCCTGACATGGCGCGCGCGTTAAACGTCATTCGCAGCCAACACGGACTCACTGCGTTGCCACTTGCCTTAATCCGGCCGCATGTTTCAAACGGCGCACGCGGAATGCTCAATGTCGGTTTTGGAATCAGCCCGCAACACGAAACGTTTGTCGCGCTGCGCGATGCCTTCTACGCTGAATACCAGCAGAACATCTGCATTGAAAGTACCCTGTTCGACGGCATGGAACAGCTTGTCAGCGCGCTGGAGCAACACAATATCGCCTGGGGCATCGTCACCAACAAAGCGGCGCGTTTCGCCGTGGCCATTGCCCAAACGCTGGGCTTCGCGCAGCGCGCCGCGTGCATCGTCTGCGGTGACACCACCGCACACACCAAGCCGCACCCTGCCCCACTGCTGCACGCCGCCGCATTGATCGGCGTATCACCCGCGCACACCATCTACGTCGGCGACGATGAACGCGACATTCAAGCCGCTCACGCGGCCGGTATGCGTGGCGTGGCGGCCGCCTACGGCTATATCGGTGCCAACACCGATCCGCGTAGCTGGGGGGCAGACTTCTCGATTGCCGCGCCGCTCGCGCTTAAGCCACTGGTCTGCCGTTAACGGCGCGGATGTTTGAGTCGACACGCCCGGCTTGAAATTCATCAATTGACCCCCACATTGAGCGTAGAATCAACATATCGAATTCGGGGCCGACCTGGTTTCGACGTGGGCTACAAAGCAGAACCGTGCATACCGAGGGGTGGTCACCTCGTAAATACAACCGCAAAC
>JBKJMK010000037.1:0-7598 GCA_046596005.1 Usitatibacteraceae bacterium
CTCGGCTTCCCGCAAATTTCATCGCAAGAATCTGGAAAAATCATGGCAAATACCAAACAAGCCGCCAAGCGCGCACGTCAAGCCGTCAAACAACGTGGTCATAACATGGGTCAGCGCTCGGAACTGCGTACCGCAATCAAGAAGGTGAGAGTTGCCGTTGCCGCAGGCGATAAAGCACAGGCTGAGGCGGTATTTAAGTCATCGGTATCGACGATTGATTCCATCGCTGATAAAAACATCATTCACAAAAATAAAGCCGCTCGTCACAAGAGCCGACTTTCCGCCGCGATCAAGGCAATTGGCGCAAAAGTTCAGTCTGCCGCGCAAGCGTAAGTCACCTGCTTGGTTGTAAGGCGGCTTGGTTTCATTCCCGCTATTACTAGCACCCCATCACCGCCGATTTCGCTCTCTTTGTTGGGGCGATAACAAATCGGCGGGTTTTCGTTTTGAGACTGCCACTGAATTTTTCCGCGGCGCTGTCTTCCGTCAGTTATGCGTCGCCAGTTCCTCCAGCGCGCTTCCCGGTAGCGCACAATAGTCTTCGCTTTGCGGCAGCGTTGGGTCGATGACCAGCAATTCATTGTCCTTGGCAAAATCGAGCAAAAAACGATATGCGCGGGGTTCGGCTTCTTCCAAGGCGAGTTCTACGACGACGCAGCGTACGCCATCGAGCATCATCGGCCGTACAAACCGCGAATAGCGCATTTGGTGATCGCCGCCAAATGTGGACATGATGCCGCATAGACGCTCAGCCCAATCGCTTGGCCGAAATGCACGGCCGTTAGGCGTTACGCCCTGAATGACGATACGCGGAATTGCCGGGACGGAATTGACCGGTTGTGACATTTAGCAGTTTGCTAGGGGCGTGATTTGAGGTGGCAGGACAAGCGCGCAGTAGAAGCCAGGCGCGCAACGCCATTATAACTTTGTCCCTCCGGCGTCGCGCCAATTGTTGCACTGCAAACAGGATTGCCATATAGTTTATTTCCTGAACAGGGAGCGGCGGTCCGCATGAGGCCGCCGTTGTCATTTCCGCCAACCGAATCGCGGGCTGTGTAGTACGAAATATCCGTGAATTTCGCGCGATCTAGAGAGGGGCATTCAATGCTATCGAGCCATCAGATGAATACCTACAAGCCACTTTCGGTCGCGTTCAGCCGCGGCGACGGCGCATGGCTGTATACGACTGAGGGTAAGAAAATCCTTGATGCACTTGCCGGAATTGCCGTATCGGGTCTCGGCCATGCTCATCCCAAACTCGTCAAAAGCATGACCGAGCAGATCGGTCGGATCATTCACACCTCAAATCTGGTCGATATTCCTGAGCAGGCAGCGCTGGCAGATAAGTTGTGTGCGTTGGCCGATATGGATAATGTATTCTTTGCAAACTCGGGGGCAGAAGCTAACGAATGCGCTATCAAGCTAGCGCGCCTGTATGGTCATCAGCGTGGCATTGCCAGTCCGCAGATCATCGTGATGGAACACGCTTGGCATGGCAGAACGCTCGCCACCCTGGCCGCGACGGGCTCACGCAAGGCGCAAGCTGGTTTTGAGCCGCTGGTGGGCGGCTTCATTCGCGTTCCGTACAACGACTTTGAGGCAGTGCGCGCGATTGCGGGGCATAACAATGATGTCGTTGCGGTGCTTACCGAAGTGTTACAGGGTGAAGGCGGCATCATAGAAGCGCGCGCTGATTACTTGCGCCAGCTACGCGATCTTTGTTCACAAAAAGAGTGGTTGCTGATGATCGACGAGGTACAGTCGGGAATCGGTCGCACCGGTAAGTGGTTTGCGCATCAATGGGCCGGCATCATCCCGGATTTGATGACGCTTGCCAAAGGTTTGGGCTCGGGTATGCCAATTGGCGCATGCCTCGCACGCGGTGTTGCCGCAAATGTGTTCAAACCGGGGAACCACGGGACGACGTTTGGCGGCGGGCCGCTAGTCTCGGTTGCCGCGTTACGAACACTGGAAATTATGGAAGAAGAGGAGTTGCTCCCAAACGCAATCAAGATGGGTGCGATCTTGAAAAACGGTTTTGTTCAGGCCTTGCAAGGCGTTGCGGGCGTGAAAGAAGTGCGCGGAATGGGTTTGATGCTGGGTATCGCGCTTGATCGTCCTTGTGGAGACATCGTCAAGCTTGCGCTGGATGCAGGAGTCTTCACCAATGTGACGCAGGACAGCGTGATTCGCCTGCTGCCAGCACTGATCATCAATGAGAGTGAAACACGGGAAATTGTGGCTCGTCTGGCGCCGGTCATCAAGGCATTTCTTGCGTATCCAATCCAGCCAGGAGCACAACGTGACTTAGGCACTCGGCAATCATGAGACATTTTTTGCAAATGAAAGACCTTACGCGTGATGAGTACGAGCATCTGCTCGAACGCGCAAAAATCCTTAAGGCCCGGTTCAAGAATTACATTCCCTATCAGCCGCTAACTGATCGTATGCTTGCGATGGTGTTCGAGAAAAGCTCTACACGTACGCGAGTTAGTTTCGAGGCAGGTATCTACCAGCTTGGCGGTCAGGCGATTCATCTTGATTCGCAATCCACGCACTTGGGACGTTCTGAACCGATCGAGGATACGGCGCAAGTAATTTCGCGCATGGTTGATCTGGTCATGATCCGTACCTTTGAGCAAGAGAAAGTTGAACGATTTGCCGCGCATTCAAGGGTGCCGGTTATCAACGGACTTACCAACGAATATCATCCTTGTCAGGTGCTCGCCGATATCTTTACGTTTGTCGAGCAGCGCGGCTCACTGACGGGCAAGACTGTCGCGTGGATTGGGGACGCAAACAACATGAGCTACACCTGGCTCGAAGCGGCGCGTATTTTCGATTTCAAGCTGAATGTGGCTACACCCAAAGGCTACGAAATGAAGTCCCAGCGAGGTGAGGCGTTGGATAACGCATATCTTTCTGTGTTCACTGATCCGATGTTGGCCGTTGCAGGCGCACATCTGGTGACGACCGATGTGTGGACCAGCATGGGATTTGAAGCCGAAACGGAAACGCGTAAAAATGCCTTTATCGGTTTTTGTGTAGATCGACACATGATGGCATCGGCGCACAAAGATGCGCTGTTCATGCATTGCTTGCCCGCGCATCGCGGCGAGGAAGTCTCGGCCGATGTTATCGACGGACCACAAAGCGTTGTATGGGAAGAGGCGGAAAATCGTCTCCACGTGCAAAAGGCATTGATGGAATTTCTGCTACTAGGGCGCATCAATAGCTAGCGGTGATATGAAACCCCAGAATTCGCGCGGCTTTTGTGGCAAAAATGGTCTGCAAGGTGCGGGAACGTTAGAATTTTGATCCATGAGCATTTTCTATAGTGAGCACTTGAATGAATGATGTTAACAAAGTGGTTCTTGCCTATTCTGGTGGCCTTGATACGTCGGTCATCCTGAAGTGGCTGCAAGACGTCTACAAGTGTGAGGTGATTACTTTCACCGCGGATATCGGTCAGGGTGAAGAAGTCGAGCCGGCGCGCAAGAAAGCGCTGCAGCTTGGTATCAAAAAACAAAACATCTATATTCAGGATTTGCGCGAGGAATTTGTCCGCGACTTCGTCTTCCCGATGTTTCGTGCCAACACGATTTATGAAGGCGAGTATCTCCTCGGCACCTCAATTGCACGCCCTCTGATCGCCAAGAACATGATCGATATCGCCCGCAAAACGGGAGCCGATGCGATTTCCCATGGTGCGACCGGCAAAGGCAACGACCAGGTCCGTTTCGAGCTGGGCGCCTACGCATTGATGCCGAACGTGAAGATCATCGCGCCATGGCGCGAGTGGGATTTGCTGTCCCGCGAAAAACTGCTGAAATATGCTGACAAGCACAACATTCCAGTCGATTTCAAGAAACGCAAAGGTGGCGGTGCGCCGTATTCGATGGACGCCAATCTGCTGCACATCAGCTATGAAGGCGGCGTACTTGAAGATCCGAATTTTGAAGCCGAAGACTCGATGTGGCGCATTACCGTCTCCCCGGAAAAAGCGCCCAATAAGCCTGAATATGTCGAACTTGATTACGCGATGGGCGATATTGTTGCTGTCAATGGCAAGAAATTGACGCCTGCCAACGTACTCACGGAGTTGAACCGTCTCGGCGGCAAGCACGGTATTGGTCGACTCGACATGGTGGAAAATCGCTACGTCGGCATGAAGTCACGCGGGTGCTATGAAACGCCGGGTGGAACGATTATGCTCAAAGCGCATCGTGCCATCGAATCCATCACCATGGACCGGGAAGTGTTGTCGCTGAAGGACGATTTGATGCCGCGCTACGGCCGGATGATTTATAACGGCTACTGGTTTTCGCCCGAGCGTGTTCTGCTGCAAGGCTTGATCGATCAATCGCAAGCGACGGTCAACGGGCGCGTGAGGTTGAAGCTTTACAAAGGTACTGTGCTGGTCGCTGGCCGTGTGTCAAAGTCCGATTCCCTGTTTGACCAAACCATTTCCACGTTCGACGACGATGGTGGGGCGTACAATCAGGCTGACGCGGGTGGTTTCATCAAGCTAAACGCGTTACGGTTGCGAATTGCAGCGAACAAGAAATTGCGTAAAAAATGATATACACCCTTTCCAATAGGAGAGGGTTAGTGAGAGGTTAAGAATGCCATCATTTGACATCGCTTCCGAGGCGAACAAAGTCGAGCTCAAGAATGCGATCGAGCAGACCAACAAGGAGGTTTCGACGCGTTTTGATTTCAAGGGTTCCGACGCGCGTGTCGAGCAAAAAGAATTTGAACTTACGCTTTTTGCTGATGACGATTTCAAGCTTGGTCAAGTCAAAGATGTGTTGCTGAGCAAAATGGCCAAACGTGGTGTTGATGTTCGAATGCTGGATGAAAATGACAGGGAAAAAATCGGCGGCGATAAGGTAAAGCAGCTTATAAACGTCAAGAATGGCATCGCCAGCGATCTGGCCAAGAAAATTCAGAAACTGATTAAGGACTCAAAGATCAAGGTTACTGCGTCAATTCAGGGCGAATCGGTGCGAGTGCAAGGCACCAAGCGCGACGACCTGCAGCAGGTCATTGCGTTATGCAAAGAAAAAATTGATGAGGTGCCATTGCAGTTCAACAATTTTCGCGATTGACGCCTTCAAGCCATTTCGCATAGAGCTGGTCAGCAAGGCGATTTAATCCTGCGATATTGTCTTGCGTCGCCACCAGCATTTCCTCAGGTGTTTGAATACTCGCCAGCGCTGGGTCAGCATTTTCTTTCGCCCAGTCATGGCACCAGTCTTCAATCATTTCCGGCGTCATCTCGGTATGGCATTGCATACCGAGAGATTTGCCGATAATAAAGGCTTGATTCGCACAAGCGTCGCTGGAGAGAATGCGCTCAGCACCCGGAGGGATGGAAAATGTTTCACCATGCCATTGAAAGGTGGTCAGGCTGCAATCGTCTCCTCCGAGCCAGGCGCGTGCCGTGACCGAGTCCGCCGCCTGAACTTTATTCCATCCAATTTCTTTCACCGGGTTGGTCGTGACGTCTCCTCCCAATGCCTTGGACATTAATTGTCCGCCGAGGCAGTGACCAAGGCAGGGCTGGTCATTCTCGATGGCGCGTCGGATCAGTTTCTGAACGGGCGCCATCCACGGCAGGTCGTCATTCACGCTCATTGGACCGCCCATGAATACAAAACCGGCATAGTCGTCGAGATTGTGTGGCAGCGCCGCACCCTCGTCCAATTTGAAGAGCGTCCAAGGAACTGACTGCCGAGCCAAAAAACTGGCAAAATAGCCGGGTCCGTCCTCGGCAGAAAAACGAAAAATGGCGACAGGTTTCACGGGCTTGATTTGTATGGGGATACGAAATTGTAACGGCATCGCGCGAGTGATTGTCGCGCTCTTGTTGGTGATGCCCGGCGCGAATGCAATTGCCGCTATGGTAACTGTGGTCGGACTCTTCCCTGGCAAGGCAGTCGTCGTCATAAACGGGACATCGCCACGTACTATTTCAATAGGTCAGAAACAGCCGGAGGCCGTGACGCTCATCAGCACTGCATCGGCCAGCGCGATTTTTAATATTGAAGGCAAGCAATATACCCTCGATCTTGGCGAACATTTCGCAGCACCGAGCGGTGGTTTCAACTCAGTTAACAGCTTGACGCTTGCGGCAGATACGGTCGGGCAGTTCTGGACCATGGGGCAGATCAACGGAAAGTCAGTCCGCTTTCTCGTCGATACCGGCGCGACCTTGCTCGCGCTGCCAGCCAGTGCGGCGCGGAACATGGACATCGACTACCTGAAGGGCCAGCGAGGATCCGTCGCAACTGCTGGCGGTGTTGTCCCTGTCTATCGGGTATCTTTGGACGCTGTCACTATTGGAACGATTACGTTGTACCGGATTGAGGCGACTGTTTTTGAAAACGGCCTTGATGTCGCACTGCTGGGGATGAGCTTTCTGAATCGTCTTGAAATGAAACGAGATGGCGCGCAGATGACGCTTACCAAACGGTACTAGACTGGCCTTGATCCGCCGGCAATCTGGGAGCCAATCTAGAGAGGGTAAGTAATCACTATTACTGCCTATCGCACTTGCAGACTTTCAAGTCCACGGCAGCCACTGGAATTGTTGAGGCACTACTGTCGCGGGATTTTTAGACTTGTCCGGTTCTGTAGCACATGGATTGTCCACTTTTTCTGTCGTGAGCTGAAACCGGCGGAGGGCGTAGCCCGGAGCCGGTTTCCGCCCTCGACGGCGCGTCTGGCGGACGGTTCAGGCGGCCTGTTTCAAGTTCAACGTAACGGCTTTTCCTTCCTGATTGTAGTCGGCCAGCTTGCGCGGCCCGTGAAACACGGCAAGATTGCCACTGCCATCGCGATGCACCCGCACCGGGCCTTTACGTAGTGGCGGCGATGCCGATCTGCGCGAATCTGCAGAATCAGTGTGTCAAAGCGAACGCAGTTGTCGGCGCTCACCGTGCGCTCGTATTGCTCCCACAGCGTGTCGTCGAGACGACCACCGACCCACGGCACAAAAGCTGACCCCTCTTCGATCGCCGGTTGCGCAAACTCTGCGTTGAACGCGGGCCGATACGCCTCGGCCAGATACTTATTTGCCTGGGCCATGGTGGTGATGCCAGCCAGCGCCAATTCCTGTGGCAAGTGCCCCTGATGTGTCCCAAAGGCCCGTTCTGATCGTCCCCGTGCCTTCCTCCTCGACGAAGAACATCGAGTAGTGCTCGCTGGTGGCGTCGTCCATGGTGACGATCAAGTCCCACTTCTGCCCGGCCACCCATTCGTGCGTGCTGCCGTCCTGGTGGATCATCATCCCCGGCAGAGCGGATCGTTCCCGCCGTTTCCGATGGATGCCGCGCTTCTCGGCCTTGGGCACCAGTTGGGCTTCTTGCAGGCGGGTCTTGACCCAAGTGTAGCTGCGCGTGCCACCGTCGCGTTTGTACCAGCTATGGAAGTGCTTGACGTTCCAGCCGCCGATCAATCAGGCCCTCCAGCCCGTGCGCCTCGTACCGCAACAGATACCGCCGAAAACCACGCTCGCACATCCCCAGTATCTGCGCCGCTTCGGCTTGCGTCAGCCTTCCTGCATTCCACCCCTCATACGCTTCTTCGAATCT
>JBKJMK010000041.1:0-14764 GCA_046596005.1 Usitatibacteraceae bacterium
GATGAAGATCGGCGCGCGATCAATATAGGCGTAATACACCGCCATATTCGAATGCAGCAAACCCACCAGATTGTGCACGATCGCCACCATCGGCTTGCCACTTGCCTTGGCATAGCCGTGCGCGATCTGCACCGCTGTTTCTTCATGCTGGCAGAGCATCATGTATGGATAATTCTGGCCGTAATTGACGATGGAATCGTGCAGCCCGCGATAACTTGCGCCGGGATTAAGGGCTGCGTAAGGAAGCTGATAACGATGCAGTAAGTCAACAATGACATCGGATGCCCATCGCTCAGGCGAGGGCTTTTTCCGGGGTGGTGTGAGGCCAACAGACTTTTTACCGATGGGCTTCACAACGGGTTTAACGCGCTTTGTCATGAATTAGACTCCGTATTGTCTATCGCGCTCATGCTGCCGAGCTATCCGGAATCGCAACACATTTATCGGCGTTGATGCGAAAGTAAATCTTCTCGCCTGGCACCGTGCGCAGGGAGGGATGCGCCTTTGCCAGAAGTATCCGGTCTCCCATCTTGACCTGAAATTCAACATGCTCGCCGAGAAACACTTTCGCATCGACAACCGCTTCGAAAGTATTGGCGCCCTCGAATGCGCGGTCAGCGAGTTCGACATCTTCGGGGCGCAAGGACAGAACGACCTTATCGCCAACGCCCAGCACATCTGCACTACTGGCAGCCAGTTTGCCGATGGGCGATTCGACCATGTACCGGCCCGGCGTGGCTTCCATAGCTGTGATTGTTGCCTCGAGAAAATTGGTCGTGCCGACAAAATCGGCGACAAACTTGTTGCGCGGGCGTTCGTAAATATCGCGCGGAGAGCCAATCTGCAAGATCCGGCCGTCGCTCATCACCGCGATCTGGTGCGACAACGCCAGGGCCTCGCTTTGGTCGTGGGTTACATAAACTGTCGTTATCTTCAATTCTCGTTGCATGCGTTTCAGCTCGAAACGCATACGTTCACGCAGCTTGGCGTCCAGGTTTGAAAGGGGCTCGTCGAGCAATAGCAGGGCAGGTTCCATCACCAACGCCCGCGCGAGCGCCAGGCGCTGCTGTTGTCCGCCGGAAAGCTTGGTCGCTTCGCGATCGGCCAGATGCTCCAGGTCGACTGCGCTCAAGACGCGCATGACCTTGTCCCGAAGTTCTTTTTTGCTGTACTTTTTGCTACCAACTTCGAGCGGAAACGCGGCATTCTGGAATACGTTCATATGTGGCCAGATTGCGTAGGACTGGAACACCATACCGAAGGTACGTTTGTTTGGTGCGATGAAAATATTTTTTGCTGATGAGTACACGACGCGCTCATCGACCGCTATTTCACCCGATTGAGGTTTCTCCAGTCCGGCGATCGAACGCAACGTGGTCGTTTTGCCGCAGCCGGAAGGCCCTAACAACGTAAACAGTTTGCCTTCAGGCACCTCGAACGTGACGTCCTGCGCAGCCTTGATAATCTGACCACGTTCATTGGGATATTCCGTGTAAAGAGCCGTTACCTTAAGCATGCTCTACCTTTCGATTTTTTCATTTTTATGCTTCCTTTACGCCAAATTTCTTGCCCATTGCCTGTGCCAAAAGCACCAGGAAAAACAAGGCGACAATAAACATCACGCCGAGCGCCGAAAGTTCGACGTATTGCCCGTTCTCCCACAATTCCCAGATCACAATTGAAATCACTTCCGTCCCGGGGCTATACAGCAGAATTGAGGTTGATAACTCGCGAATCGATACGATGACGATATAAATCCACCCAGCGACGAGCCCCGGCTTCATCAAAGGCAAAATAATCCGCCGGAACATCGTGAACCAGGATGCTCCACTCATCGCGGCCGACTCTTCGAGCTCCTTGTGAATCTGCAGCATGGTGGTCGTGTTGTAACGCAGCCCGTAGGGCAGGAAGCGCGTGATGTAGGCGATAAACATGATCCAGATCGTGCCGTAAATGCCAATGTCGAAATTCAGATAGAAAATCATGATCGACAGGCCCAACACCAATCCCGGGAAAACCATCGGCAACGAAGCGATGTTATCCAGCAGCCAACTCCCCGAAGTCTTGGTTTTGACCACGATCCAGCAGATGACCGAGGTGACCAGCATGATGATGGTGGCGCTACCGATTGATAGCAGCAGACTGTTCACCACCGATTTTGTCAGCGTCGGATAACTTAGTACAAATCGGTACGGATCGAGCGTCAGATTTTGCAGAGCCGCCATCGACGGCACGCTGTAAAATTTCTGTAACGATGACCACAAAAGAACCAGGAAAGGTCCCGCCACGATTAGCAGAAAGTAGCATATACAGAACCCTGCCGCGACCCAGCGCCAGGGACCCAGATCGATGGCACGCGGTCGAAAGCCCTTGCCGGTCATGGTCGAATATTTGCTGCCCTGATTGGATAGTTTCGACTGGTAATACACGCCCACGGTGGTAATCAGCAACAGCGTGACCGCGTAGGAGGAGGCAAGGCCGATCTGGCTCGGATATTGATGTATAGCCTGATAGATCGATGAGGTAAAGACCTGAATGCCGACCGGCAAGCCGAGCAAGGCAGGTACCTCAAAGGATTCGATCGAGCGCACAAATAAAATCAGGATGGTTGCAAAAATAGCCGGCATCACCAGCTTCAGGGTAATGCGCGTAACAATCTGGTACATGCTCGCGCCGCTCATCATCGCCGATTCTTCCAGCGATGGATCCATGGAGCGAAACGCCGCCGTCATCAACAAGAACGCCATCGGCGAATAATGAAGCCCGTCTACCCAGATCATGCCCCACATGGAGTAAACGTTAAAGAACACGTAATCGGTATTGAACCAGCTTTGCAGAAGCAAATTGACAATGCCTATCTTTGGACTGCCAAGCAGAATCCACGCAACTGTGAAAAGAATGCCGGGGATGATCAGCGGGATTATTGACAGGGCAAAAAACAGTGCCTTGAACGGCGTATTCGTCCGTTCATTGAGCCACGCGAGAAACGTGCCCAGCACGAACGCAAATATCGACGTCCCGATCGCAAACTGGACGGAGTTGAAAAACAACTTGAGCGTTTCTTTGCTGCCATAAGCGGTGGCATAGTTTTGCAGGGTAAATTCTGCGGCTTTTGCGCTGGTCTGCGGTGTGAAAAAACTCTGCCACAGTAGAAAAAACAACGGGACTGCTGCCAGGAACACAACAAATACGACGCAAACACCGACCACCAGCCATTTCACATCGAAGCGATGCCGCCAGCTCAATTTTGCCTGCGCGGAAATGGGTTCTAGCGTACCTGTACTGATCGACATACTATTTTTCCTCCGGCGAAATCACGCCTGTTTTTGCCGACTTTATATGTTCTTTTATGTGGAACGTCGGTCTATATAGCAATACGACCGAATTTAACGTCCCTTCAAGCCGGTGTCAAGAAAGCCTTCATGATTTCAGACAAGTTTGGCGTGGTGGTAGTCCCAAACCTTCTTGATGAGGTTTGGTTTCCAGAGGTTGCCGCTGATTACCGCGATCTCTTCGCGACTGAGCAAATAGGGCTCACCCAACTGTGACGACAGAAATTGTCGCTCTGCAGTTTCTTCGAGGTAGCAACCGAGGACGAAAGTATCCATCACGCCGCCCGCTGCAACCACCGCCCCATGCGAGCGCAATACGCACACGCGATGCTCGCCAAGGGTGACCGCCAGTGCTTCACCGAGCGGTTTGGTATTGATTGAAGCCGTCTTTTCGAAATACTGTATCTCGCCAAGCACCGCTGCCTGCATGATCACCGGCAAAATAGGTCGACCGGCCATCGTGAATAACGTCGAATACAGTGGGTGCGTGTGCACGACGGAATGAACATCGGGGCGACGCCGGTAGATTTCAGCGTGAATGTGGAATTCCATCGGCGGAACATCCGTCCCATCGACAGGTTTACCGTTCATGTCGATGGTGATGATGTCGGCTACCGTCAGCGCGCTGCGCACGGACTTGCCCGAGTTGATCAGCATATGTTCGGTGCCCGGAAGCCGCGCGCTGAAATGGCCATTAAAGTCGATAATGCCGGCGCGTTCCATCATCAGAATCGCATCTGCAAGCGACTGTTTGAGTTGCTGCGTAGATTGCTCTGGCTGCATTGTTGCCTCCATGATTTTCGACTCAGTGCGCGCTGAATACCTGTTGATACAAGCGGCTCCATTTTTCGCTGTGCTTGACGAGCTCAGCCGGATCAACAAACTTCCAGTCAATGCCCGCTGGCAGCCCCTTCTCAGTGCGACTGGCCGGAATCAAGTCCATGGACGGCAACATGCGCTGCGCGTCTGACAACATGAAATCAATGAACAACATGGCGGCGTACGGGTGTGGTGCGCGGCGCGACAGCGCCACGCCGCTGATCCGCGCAACCGCCGGCGCGACAGCCACCCAGTCGACGGGTGCCGATTTCTCTTTGCGCAACTTGTCGATAAAATAATTGTAGGTAGCGGTGACTGCCGTAACTTCACCGGACGCAGTCAGGCTGGCGAGGAGCGGATGGCCTTTGCGCAATTGCATACCGTTGCTGCGCGCGATTTCACTGAACAATTTGGTGGCACGTTCTTCACCCAGTTCGCGTCCAACCGTAAAAAACCAGTCGACGTTGTCCGCTTCGGCAGCAAGCTTTCCTTTCCAGCGCGGATCTAGCAAATCCGCGTAAGTCCTTGGTAGCTCATCGCGGCGAACTTTCTGCGAGTTGTAAGCAAATACAAACAGATTGGCCCGATTGCCGATCCACTCGCGATGCGCGGGTTGCGCTTCAGCGATCATATTGGTGGCAAATGGCGTGTCGATGGGTTGGGCTAATTGTTCCAGATGCAACGACTCCAGTTCATAGCCATTGCTTTCGATCACGTCCACCTCGAAGCGACCGCCTTTGGCTTCGGTAACGGCACGTCGCAGCACCCCCTCGGAATTCGCGCGCCAGACGTTTACCTTGATGCCGTAGCTTTTTTCAAATGCAGCCGCCAGCACGTTGATTTGTTCCTGTCCCATGGTGGCATACAAGTTCAGAACGCCCTCTGCGCGCGCCTTGGCTAACAGTCGTTCGTGACGATCCGCACCTTTTAGCTCTGCTGCCATCTTCACGTCGCGACTAGCTTCGATCGCGCTGACGCCAGTCGGCACAACCAATGCGAAAAGCGTGACTGTCAAAAGCGTCAACCAGCAACGCAGGTCAGTACCAAATTTGAAGTTGTGTTTGCGGCTTTTACGCATGGGTGTGGCCCTTTTCGTCGTGATGGTGTTGATGTCCATGACCGTGGTGATGGCTGTGGCCATGCGCTTGACGACGCAGCGCGCGCGGGTCCTCGTTAAAGACCAGCGACTTCACGGTAACCGGCACTGTAAAGGAAGGCATTCGTATGCGGCCCAGATCGACGTAGTCGAAATCCCACAGGGTCACGCCGTCAATAACCAGAATGTTGCCTTTAATATCGAGCTCCTCGCGCAACAGCCTTCCCAGGGTTTGCGCGATATCACCGTCAAGCACAATGAACAGTGGCGCACCGCGTCTCAACGTTTTTTCCATTCCAGCCACGATGCCTTGGGCAAAAGCGTAGATGCGCGGGTAAGAGGGCGCACCTTGCCAGCGAAACGCCAGCGCAACCTCGGCGTCGCCCTCGACCAGATCAAAAGCCCTGTAGTGGCGTTTGATGGCGGCCGCCACGTCGGCAGGCACTATTTCCGGCCCGAATTCATACGCTGGTGTCAGCACTTGCAGATTGCGGCGCGGCAACAGTTCCGCCGGGTTCGAAATATAGGTCGTATTGCCGCTCAACTGAACGCTATATTCAGACGCGCCAAGCGCGGTTGCACGTATGCATTCCCCGGCCGGCAACAATTCCCAGGGAAAGCCACCCGACGACAATTTTTGGCGAACTGCCAAACCCAGCAGTTTTCCCAAATCACCAAAATCGCACGGCTCGCGGTCATACACATACTCGGCAACGCCGCCGGAAAACATGACGCCAGAAATACCACCCAGGTGCGGTAGTCGATCCGTCAGGTACAACTGCGCGATGGCATTCGGCAGTTCATCGCCATAAATGGCGACAAGCAATGCATTAGCCATGCCGTCAGCGACCTTCGCCATCTGTTCCCTCGTCACAACATCGCCGAGACGCCAATCGAATCCCGCAAGCTTGGCGTGATACTTCCCGGTGGGGTCCAGCCGCGTGATGCGGTTGGCCTGATCAACCACCAGTAACCTGCCGCCAATATGCACTGCCGCGGTGTGCAATACCTTGCCTTTTTCGACAAGTGCCAGCTTGGTGGTTCCACCGCCAATATCGATATTCAGAATTCGCGTGCCACTGTCGTGAGACGCCTTTGCGGCACCCGAACCATAAGCAGCCAGCATCGCCTCCATGTGATGCCCGGCTGTTGCGCAAACAAATTCCCCTCCCTGCTCGGCAATCACGCCGGCAATTGCCGCCGCGTTCTCGCGACGCAGGGCCTCACCGGTAAGGATCACGACACCAGCATCGATATCATCCGGATGAAGCTTGGCCGCAGCATAGGCCTGATCAATAATAACGCCCAGCGCTTGTTCGTCAATCCGCGTCTCGCTCTGATACGGCGTCAATGCCACCGGCGACTGGTAAATCGTTTCACGGGATTCAACGATATAGCGGCTGGAAAGATCCTCCCCCCGGCGGCGCAGCGCAAGTCGCGAAAACACGACCTGCGTACCTGACGAGCCAATATCAATGCCGACGCTCACCAGCGTGACGTGGTCAGCGATCCAGATCGGATTATTTTCAATCGAACCGTCATCGCTGACGTCATCATGATCATGATCTGCGCCATCTTCATCATCGTGAGAGTGAAAATAGTCCTCGCCATACTGATGGTCGCTGATCGAATGCGATTTTTTTTCGGGATTATTGTTGCTGTCATTCATGGCTAGGTACCGTCAACTGAGAACCACTTAAATTTTGAACGCTTCAAGCGCCTCTGGTGCGAACAGGTCCTCGGGGTTCAGCTTGTGTCGGGACAAACCCTGTTCGAATGAATAGCGCAGAAAGGTATCCAGCGTTGCGTGATTTTTCTCGAGTCCATAGGGCCAAAAGTCTTCACCCATTTCGGCGCGTGCTTCCTCGACGTGTGCGGTAAGCCAGGGCAGCATCGCCTTCAATGCGGCGGTTTCATACAAGTCTTTGTAGGTTTCCGCCTGCGCCTCGCAAAATGCCTTGTAGAGCGCCTGCGCCACCCAGCGATTTTGTTCATACACATCGCGCCGGATGACCACGGTGTGCATGATCGGAAAGATTTTTGTCTTTCGGTAATATGCCTTCTCAACATCGACATAACTGTCGAACAGGCGCTTCACCTTGCCACCACTGTTCAGAAACGACGAAGGCATGCGCGCTGTGTAAAGCGCATCAATTTCCCCGTTGGCGAGCATGGCTGACAGCGTCTGCTGCGGACCGATACGCTCGATCTTGATATTGGGCGGCAGATTGAGCTTGAGCTTTTCAGGTCGGCCAGGCTCCTCTTCACCACCAGTGAAATAGGTGACGCTATCCACCGGTACATCGTATTCATCCTGCAGGATGCCGCGTATCCAGGCTGGAGCAGTCATCTGGTATTCAGGATTGCCGATGCGCTTGCCGATCAGGTCTTTGGGCTCCTTGATGCCGGACGCTGCATTGACATAAATGCAGGAATGCCTGAAGAAGCGCGAAGGAAAAACGGGAATCGCGATAAACGGGCGCGCCTCGGAAAATAACGAAACGGCATAGGACGACAAAGACATTTCGGCAACGTCAAATTCCTTGTGACGCAGCATGCGGAAGAAGGTTTCTTCGACCGGCATGTTGAGGTAGTTCAGATCGATACCATCAGGTTGAACGCGGCCGTCCATCAGCGCACGCGTCCGGTCATAATTCCAGCAACCAAACGACAATCTTAATTTCGACATTTTTCTTCCTTACGCCGTCTGTAATGTGGCCCGGGAGTCAACACGCACGACGAGCCCCGACCGAGCGGAGATAGCTTAGTAAAACTGGTCAAAGTGCATTTGTGTCAACGGCACTTTGTTTTGCATCAGCAGGCGTTGCGTTGCCTGCGTCATCGCTGGCGGACCAGCGAAATAATATTCGAAGTCGGCCGCCGTCCTGCCAATCGTCTGCAATACGTTCTCGTGCACGAATCCAACATGCCCACGCCATTCAGCTTCAGGAATCGATAATGAAGGGTAATAGAACAACCTCTCCGCGAAACCGGGCAGTTCGCACAATTCCGCTTCACCACAAATATCCTGCAGCGCGCGGCCGCCATAGAAAAAATACAACTTGCGCATCACCATCCTGGGACTGTGCATCATCGCGCGGGCGATCGAAAGCATCGGCGAAATGCCGGATCCGCCTGCGATACACACAACGTCGCGCGGGCTATCTTCACGCAAATAGCCGCTGCCGAACGGGCCATCAATTCCGACTTGATCACCAATGCGAAGCTGATCAAACAGCACCGTGGTGCCCTGCCCGCCCGGCATGCGCTTGATCTGGAATTGCCATGACCTGACGCCTGCGTCGACCGCCACACTGCTCATCGAGTAGGCGCGTTGTCCGTGAACACCAGGCAGCGTCAGCAATGCGTACTGTCCCGGCAGGAATGCGCGCGATGGTGTCGCCTCAAAATGGAACTCGCGTATGTCGTGCGTAATGTCGCGCATCAAATTCAGTTGTGCCGAAAACTGCGTCGGCGGGTGCATCGGCAGATATTGTGCCGCGATCCTGACTTTTATCGTGCAATCATCCTTGGGATGCGACTGGCAGCCGAGCACGCGGTTTTTCAGTCGGTCGCGTTCAGACAGTGCTGGCGCCTCGGCCCACGCGCTCTCCACAGCGCCGCTGACCAGTTCGACCTTGCAGGTGCCGCACGAGCCAACGTTGCACTCGTAGGGCATGCCGAGGCCGGCGCGCAGTGCGGCACGGGTAATCGTATCGTTGGCTGCGCAAACGAACTCGATACTGCTATCGGCGATTTTGATCAGGGGCATCGTTCGACGAGCGAATAGCTGGATCGACCCGTTCAGGCGAAGCGCTGCAGGCGCAACGCATGGCGCGAGGAATAGCCCAGACGCGTTGATATCGCATCTGCCGCAGCCACAACTTTAGGTGCATGCGACAACACGACTTTCTTGGTCATGCGCTGAATGGGACCTGCAACGCTGATCGCGGCTATCACCTCGCCGGCGTTATCCCGGATGGGTGCCGCGATCGCACGTAAACCGATCTCGGTTTCTTCATCATCTAGCGCGTATCCGCGGGCGCGCACCTGCGCGAGGTCAGCCATCAACATGTTCAAATCCACAATGGTCTTCGGTGTGATTGCGGCCAGACCACCGACCGCAATCGACTGGATCATCTCGATAGTCTGGTGGGCAAGCAACGCCTTGCCGTCGGCGCTTGAGTGTGCGGGCACACGAGCACCCAGAACGGATTTCATGCGGATAGCCTGGCGGCTTTCCACCTTGTAAAGAAACAGGACGCTGGCATGGTCGAGTACTGTCAGATGCGCGGTTTCGCCGGTTTTTTCGACCAGGTCCTTGAGGGCGAACTGGGCCTCGTTGAATACATTCATCTTTCGACGAACGCGCGCGCCAAGTTCGAACAGGGCCAGTCCGAGACGATACTTGCCGGTCTCCCGGTCCTGCTCAAGCATGTCATCCTTGATCAGGGTCGACGCCAGTCGGTGGACGGTACTTTTGGCGAGACCGAGGCGCTTGGCCAGGCTGCTGACACCGAGTTCGTACTCATCATCAGTGAAGGCCTTTAACAGCCGTATTGAATTGGCCACTGACGACAGACGGGAAGAAGACTTCGGCGGTTTGGCCGCCAGTGTCAATTTTTCCTTGATACTGAGCTTGGATTTTTGTTCCATATAAGAGAAAGCCTATCCTTTATGCAGAACGTGAGACTAACACGCACACTTGCGCGCAGCAAGTCGAATGCGCCTTATAGAGATTGACCTGGAACAACCCTGTTTGACGAGCGCGAAACGATCACAAAGAACACCGGAATGCAGACTGCCAAACCGATCCCAATGAACAAGCCGTTGCCATCCAGGACGGCCGCGGCAGTCGGCGAAAAAAATTTGACGATTCCCAATGCGGCGATCGCGATACTCAGCGCGCCGATGACGAAGCTCATGGTGCGCGAGATCGCGATTGCCTGCGCGTCGGCGCGTTGCATGGCCCGCCCTACCCACCAGCCATTCACGCCATCTGCAATCATCATCCCGGCCATGAATACCAAGCCTAGCGTCACTGCAAATATCCATCCCGACATTTTCGACGCGGCCAAAGAAAACAAGGCCGCCTGGCTTATCGTATCAAACGAGAGTGCGAACGCCGCGCCGACCGTCGCGATTAATACCGGATGACTTGTCCGTGAAAACCTGGCAAGCCATCGCCCCTTGAAACCGACGACCCGGACCGATTGGTTTTTAGGCGAACGAAACACGGCGTGCAGGTTTACGACGCCTAACGCCATCAAAAATGTGATCGAGATCCAGGCGCCCAAATGTTCAAGCCAGATGGGTGGTGACCACTCCGTGGCGAACGCGGCGACCATCGCGGAGACGATGGTAACGATGATGCCGTGTCCCATCGAAAACAACACCCCCGACCATCGTGAAATACGCGGCCGCAGTTTGGCATTAAAGCGGGTCAGTCCATCGATGGTGGCGATATGGTCCGGATCCATTCCGTGCTGCAAACCCAGCAGGAACACCACCAGTATCAAAGCCACGCCATCGTGCGGTAAAACGCTCATTCAACTAACCCCACATACCCAAGTGTATGTACAAAGACAACTTGCCTGTTGCGCGATGCGAACGGAATGCCGCCGCTACTTTTTTATAAACAGATCGTTCCACAACTTCTCCCACTTCTCAGATTCATCGAGAACGCTGAGAGGATCAATCATCGTGTATTTCATGCCACTGAATTCAGACTTGACCTTGGTGCTGGTGGGTGAGCGTCCCATGCTTTCCAGCAGCGCCTGACCTTCAGGGGAGAGCACAAAGTCGGCGAACAGCAATGCCGCGTGCGGATGCAGCGCATTCCGCGCCAAGCCGATCGCCTGCGGGCGTGTGATTATTGGATCCAGCGCCACCCAATCGATCGGTCCGCCACGCCTCTTCATTGTGGTCGCGTTGTACTGGTAAATTGTCAAGCCGACGGGAATTTCGCCCGCAGAGACCAACTCGGCAAGCAGGATATGCCCCTTTCGTACATCGGGGCGAAGCTCGGCAAGGCGGCGCATGAACGCCGTGCCGCGCTCAGCTCCCATCGCTTTGAGCACCGCAGACATCCAGTCGGCATCAGTTGCTTCAATGCCAATTTTGCCTTTCCATTTGGGCTCTAGAAATCCTTCATAGGTTTTGGGCAGGTCTTCACGCTTGATGACATTGGTGTTAAAACCGACACCATAAACCGTCATGCGATCCGACGCCCATTGTCGATGCGCGGGTAGCGCAAAAGACGGCAAATCCGCGAAATAGGGGCTATGGAAAGCGCCGAGCAAGTTTTCCCGCGCAAGCGCTTCCAGTTCAGGTGCGTTGGTTTCAACGACATCGAAGGCATGACGCTTGGCGCGGCCCTCGGTGACGACACGCTGCACAATTTTTTCACTGACCGCGCGCCAGATTTCGACCTTGATGCCATATTTCTTTTCAAACGCCTGGCCCAATGGGGTCGACTCAGTCGGTGCCAGCGAAGTGTACAAGACCAGCGTGCCTTCGCGTTTGGCCTCCTGCACAAGCTTTTGGTCGCGATCAGCACCCTTGTACAAGTAGACTGATTCATTCTTCGCCGGCGTGGGCTGGGCGTTGGCAACGGCAGGGATCACCATCAGGGTAACTGCCGACAGGCAACGCGCTAAATTCAATAAGCACTGCAAGGCTTTCATCTCGAACGTCTCCTCGTTTCTACGGCTTAAGGCGAACCCAAACCACGCACAACGTGAATAAAACATTTTATTATTTGACGCGTTACGGATCGTATGTTAAACCCTTTCTTGCTGTCAATGGAACGTAATTCCTCTATACGGAACACTTGTCCGGCGCGCCATGCCGCATCTACAGCGTGCCACTGCTGTTTTTACGCTGCACACTTGTTTGAGGCGGCAAGGCCTTGACTTGACATTACCGACTCAATAACGATCCTGGAGAATCCGCATGCCGCACGATAAAGACCGCACTCACTGGCACGAACCCGCTGGCAACAAGAAAGCCGGGTTCGGTGAATTCAAAAAGCAACCGACGCCGTATGACGCGTGGATGGAGTCGCAAGGCATTCCGGTGTTCCGCGACATCGGCATCAGCAAGGTGCAGAACCTGCCGCTATTTCCATGGAAGCGGATGGGCGGCAACGGCCACTTCATCCAGCTGTACGGGACGGAAACCAAGTGGGGCTGTTACGTGGTCGAAATTCCGCCGGCGGGTGCGCTGAATGCAGAAAAGCATATGTATGAAGAAATTTTCCTCGTCGTCGAGGGCCGCGGCACCACCGAGGTATGGCTGGAAGGCGACACCAAAAAACACATATTCGAATGGCAAAAGGGTTCGATGTTCTCGATACCAATGAATGCCTGGCATCGCCTCGTCAATGCCACTTCCGGCGGCGCACTGCTGCTCGGCGGCACTACCGCACCAAACGTATTGAACATGATCAACAATGTCGATGCCGTGTTCGATAATCCATTCGTTTTCCGCGACCGCTTCAATGGCGCGGATGATTTCTTCAAAGCCAGGGACGACATCGAACCCGATCCTGTCCGCGGTCTGGCGATGCGCCGAACCAATTTCATCCCCGACGTCGTCAATTGCGATCTGCCCCTGGACAATCGCCGCTCGGTCGGCTGGCGTCGTGTTGAGCCATTCATGACCAACAACCAGTTTTACTATTGGATCGGACAGCACGAACAGGGGCGTTATTCCAAAGCGCATGCGCATACCTCTGCAGCGATCCTGATTTGCCTCAAGGGCAAGGGTTATACGTACAGTTGGCCTGAACGCTGTGGCGTGAATCCATGGAAGGATGGCCATGCGGACGAAATCCGGCGTCTCGATTACGAACCGGTCGGCTTGGTGACTGCTGCCCCAGGCGGCGCGCGCTGGTATCACCAGCACTTCAGTGCAGGGGCTGAACCGTTGCGCCTCACCGCGTGGTTCGGGCCGCATAACCCTGGTCGCGATCCCGGTGCACCCGGTGCCAAACATACCGATTACACCGCCATTGACGTGAATCAGGGTGGCAGCGCAATCCCGTATTGGATGGAAGACCCGTACCTTCGCCAAGAGTACGAAGCCAAGCTAAAGGAAAATGGTGTCGGCAATCGCATGGACCCGTCCTGGTACGAGAAACCGGCGGACGCAGATACCAAGAAAACGGTCGTTTGATCATTACAAGTACATGAGTGTGGATGTGATCAAAGACGGGTCGGACAGAACCGCAGGCACCCATGGCGAAACGATCGGTGGCCGGGTCTTTTTCAGCAACGTCCGACGCAGTCTCGAAGTCGAAGACGAAATTCTCCTTATCAGCGTTGGCGTCGATATCGGGTCGTCGACTTCTCATTTGGTGTTCTCACGTTTGCTGCTCGAGCGCCTCGACAATCGATACGTGGTGTCCAAACGTGAAATCGTCCACGAATCCGAGGTATTGCTCACGCCTTACGCTGCCGACCAGACCATCGATGCCGTTGCGCTAGGCGCGTTCATCGACGCGCAATACGATCTGGCCAAAGTCGATCCACGCGCCATCGATACCGGCGCGCTGATTCTTACCGGCGTCGCGGTGCGTCGCAGCAATGCGCGCGCCATCGCTGATTTGTTCGCCGCCCAGGCGGGCAAATTTGTCTCTGTCAGCGCGGGTGACGCGCTGGAAACCACACTCGCTGCATTCGGTTCTGGCGCAGCAGCGCGTTCGATCCGCGAAGCCAACTGCGTGATGAACGTCGATATCGGTGGCGGCACCTCGAAGATTGCGGTCTGCAAAGATGGCGCAGTGATCGACATGACGGCCGTCGACGTCGGCGCAAGAATCATCTCGTTTGACCACAACGGCCGCATTGTGCGAATGGAAGAAGCTGGCAGACGATTTGCTGCGGCGATCGGTGCCAAACTTGAGATTGGAATGAAGGTCGATGCGGATGTGCTGAGCCAGCTGGTCGAGTGCATGGCTGACCGTTTGTTTGAAGCGATGAGCAGCGCTTCCCTCGGCGCGGCGACAAGGGAATTGCTGCGGCTTGAGCCGTTGCGAAATGAACGCGCGCCGGATGTCATTACTTTTTCGGGCGGCGTTTCCGAATATATCTATGGTCGCCAAGCGGGCCATTTTGGCGACCTCGGCCCACACCTTGCCAAGGCGATCATGCAGCGGGTCTTTGCCTGGGGACCACGGGTCGAACAACCAGACCAGGGCATCCGCGCCACCGTGGTCGGCGCGTCCCAATACACCATCCAGGTGAGTGGCAGCACCATCTATGTGGCGCCCATGAGCATGCTGCCGCTGCGCAATGTGCCGGTGATCACGCCCGATCTGCCACTGGCCGTCGAAGAACTTGACGTCGCGCACATTGCCAACACGGTACGAACAGCGCTGCGCCGGCTCGACTTGCACGAAGGTGAGCAGGCGGTGGCGCTTTGTTATCACTGGCAGGGCTCCGCAACATTCGCCCGCCTCGATGCATTTGCATGCGGCATCCGTGATGGCCTGTCCATCCTGCTCGAACGCGGG